>DAORHV010000068.1:0-6066 GCA_035438175.1 Candidatus Peribacteria bacterium | reverse complement strand
TCACGTTGGTCGGAATGTAGGCCGACACGTCGTTGGCCTGCGTCTCGATGACGGGGAGCGCGGTGAGCGAACCCTTGCCGGCGGCATCGCCGAGCTTCGCGGCGCGCTCGAGCAGGCGGGAGTGGAGATAGAACACGTCGCCCGGGTAGGCTTCGCGGCCCGGCGGGCGGCGCAGCAACAAAGAGATCTGGCGGTAGGCCCAGGCCTGGCGGCTCAGGTCGTCGTACACGATGAGCACGTCCTTGCCCTGGTCCACGAAGTACTCGCCCATGGCCGTGCCGGCGAACGGCGCGATGTACGACATGGACGCCGGCTCCGAGGCCGAGGCGCTGACCACGATGGTGTAGTCCATGGCGCCGTGCTTCTCCAGCTCGGCCACCGTGCGTGCGACCTTGGATTCCTTCTGTCCGATGGCCACGTAGATGCAGACCACCGGGCGCTCGGACTGCTGGGTCTTCTTCTGGTTCAGAATCGTGTCGATGGCCACCGCCGTCTGGCCGGTCTGGCGATCGCCGATGATCAGCTCACGCTGGCCGCGGCCGATGGGGATCATGGAATCAATGGCCATGATGCCGGTCTGCATGGGCGTGGTGACCGACTTGCGCTCGATGACGCCGGGGGCGATTTTCTCCACCGGGTACATGGTGTCGCTGCGGATGGGGCCGCGGTTGTCCTTCGGCTCGCCCAAGGGCGAAACCACGCGTCCGATCAGCGCGTCGCCGACCGGCACCGACAGCACGCGTCCGAGCGTCTTCACCGAGTCGCCCTGCTTCACCAGCGTGAAGTCGCCGTAAATAATGGCTCCCACCATGTCTTCCTCCAGGTTGAGGGCGCTGCCGATGACGCCATTGCCAAAATCGATCATTTCGCCCGCACCGATGGTGGTGAGGCCGGAGATCTTGGCGATACCGTCGCCGACCTGGACCACGCTGCCCACGTGCTCTTCGGTGACCGAAGGCTTGTAGGTGGCGATGCGGTCCTCCAGCGTCTGGATGAGGTTGTTGTTCAGGGTCATGGGAGAGGGAGGAAAAACGTCAGACGTTGATCGGTTCGAGACAGGTCTGGAGCAGTTCGCGCAGCGCGCCCTGCACGCTGGCGTCGATGCGGCGGTGGTCCATGACCAGCACCGCGCCGCCGATGAGATCGGGGTCGATTTTCTCGGTCAGGTTCACCGGAATGCCGGAATGTTTGGTGACGATGCCGCCCACCGCGTCGGCTTTGATGCTGTGTGCATTCGGGACGATGAGCAGGCCGCTGGCCTGGTCGCCGCGCGTGCGCATCTCACGGTCCACCAGCTTCACGAAGTCGCGGCGCAAGAACCCGGGACACTTCTTCTTCAGCATTTGCAGCGCGCCCAGGCAGGCCGCGTCGGCGGATGCGGGCGAGGCGATCACCTCGTCCACCAGTGCCTTGGCGATGTCGGCGGGTTTGATCCTCATGCCAGCATGGACGGAAGGTTCTCCTTCAATTCGGCTTCGAATTGCTTCTGGTCTTCCTTGGAGAATTCGCGGCGCAGGATCTTCTCGGCCGACTGCACGATAGCGTGGGCCAGCTTGGTCTGGATGTCGGCGACCATCTTGGTGCGCTCGCTTTCCAGCTGCTGCATGCCCTTGGTCACGATCAGCTTCGAGTGCGCGCGGGCCTCTTTCTCGATTTCATTGCGGATGGCATCGGCTTCCTGCTTGGCGCGCTCCAGCAACTTGCCGGCTTCCAGGTCGGCTTTGCGCAGCACGTCGGCGCGCTGCTTCTCCAGCAGTTCCTTGCTGCGTGCGATGTCACGCGCTTCCTCCAGCGATTTCTCGATGGTCGCCCGGCGCTGGTCGATGACCTTGAGCACCGGTTTGTACACGAGCTTCGTGAGGACGAAGATCAGGATGGCGAAGTTCACCACCTGCGCGAGAAGCGCATACCAGTCGATGCCGAGAGCGTGGATGAGTTCCGTCATGGAATGCTGAGGAAAAGGAGGTGGGGGACTATACGAACTTCATGATCAGCGCGATGACCAGGCCGTAGATGGCGATGGCTTCGGCGAAGGCGATGGAGAGGATGGCGAAGGTCTGGATGCGGGCGCCGGCCTCCGGGTTGCGGCCGATGGCTTCCACGGCCTTGGCGCCGATGAAACCGATGGCGATGGCGGGCCCGAGCGATCCGAAGCCGATGGTGATGGCGACCGGGAGGTTCTTGTTGCCGAGCAGGCTGACCGAGGTGCCTGCGAATGCTGCTGCGTTCTTAGAAAGAAAGGGGAGAAAGAAGAAGGAAGAGTTAAGCGAGAGCGGGTGCCGGCGCGGCCGGCGGTTCCTCGTGGTGGTCGTCGTGATGCGACACGGCGATCTTCAGGAACACGGTGGTGAGCAAGGCGAACACGATTCCCTGGATGAGGCCCACGAACAGCTCCATGCCGAGGAACGGCACCGGGGCGATGTACGGCACCAGGTACGAAATGACGATGAGCAGCACTTCGCCGGCGAAAATGTTGCCGAACAAACGGAAGGTGAACGAGATCACGCGCGACAGTTCCGAGATGATTTCCAGGAATCCAACGAACGTGCCGATGGGGTTCTTCCATGGCGGAACGAAGAACTTGGACGCGTATTTGCCGATGCCCAGTTCCAGCATGCCGTACAGCTGGATCATGAACATGGCGGCCAAGGCGATGGCCAGAGTCATGTTCACGTCGGCGTTCATGGACCGCAGCAGCGGCACCGTTTCCGGCGCGCCTTCGTGCATCACTTTGACGGTCACGCTGCCGATGCCGGGCAAAATGCCCATCCAGTTGCCGAGCACGATGAAGATCATCATGGTCGAGATCATCGGGAAGAATTTCCGCGCCAGCCGCTCGTCGTGGAGGATGGACGCGAACAGGTCGTACAGACCCATGACCACCAGTTCGGTGGCTGCCTGCACGCGGCCCGGGATCTGCTTGAAGCCGTTCCAGGTCAGGAAACCCGCCACCGCGCACAGCACCAGCACGACCAGCCACGCCATGAACATGGTGTTGCGGATATCGACCGGCCCGATGTGGGCGATCACTTCCGATGCCAGTGAAATGGAAAGCGGTTTCATTATTCGGTGGGCGGGCGGAACAGGTCATGCAGCAGCTCTTGTTCTTTGGCGGCTTCCACGTCGATGGGATCCTTTTTCTTCGGAATCACCTTGGGCAGCCGGTTCAGGATGTCGCGCAGGCGGCGCACCACGATGATCGCCGAAGTCACGAATGCGATGGCGATGCCCACGAACATGAACAGCGGCGGCGTGTTCCAAGCTTTGTCGGCGAACCGTCCGATGAACCCGAACAGCACGGCGGGCACCGCGATGGTGTAGCCGAGTTCCCAGGCGAAGCCGATGCCGATGAGGGTGCTGTCCTTGGGGCTCACGTCTTGGACGTGGGTGTTCGGGGCTTCGGTGCCGGTCGTGGGGGAGTAGTTGTCCATGGGGTGCGGTTAGACGGAGTTGCGGCGGCGCGAACGCAGGCGGCGGATGCTCATCAGACGGGCCATCTCGCGCTCCAGCGTGGCGGTGGCGTCGGCGAATTCCTCGGCGTCGGTGCGGCGCGCGTTTCGCAGTTCCTCGGCGCGCTGGCGGGCCAGTTCAATGGCGTCCTCCTGCAGGTTCTCGGCTTTGTCGGCGATGTCGGACAGAATGAGGAGTCCGGTCTGGCCGACCTGCACAACGCCGCGCGCGACCGCGAACAGCAGTTCTTCCTTGCCGGTGCGGATGATCACGGTTCCCGGTTCGATGGTGCTGAGCATGGGGATGTGGTGGCTGAGCACGGTGATTTCGCCCATGCCGCTCGGCAGCGTGACGGACACGGCGTCGCCGCTGTATGCGCTTCCCTCTGATGTGATGAGTTCTGCGTGCATGCGGTGAGAATTAGGCTGCTTTCGCGGCGGTCTCGTCTTTCTTGACGACTTCATCGATGCTTCCTTTCATGTAGAACTCCTGCTCGCCGATGTGGTCGTAGGTGCCGTCGATGATCGCTTTAAAGCCCTTGATGGTCTCCTTCAGCGGCACGAACTTGCCCGGGATGCCGGTGAACACCTCGGCCACGAAGAACGGCTGCGAGAGGAAGCGCTGGATCTTGCGGGCGCGCATGACGGTTTTCTTGTCCTCTTCGGACAGTTCCTCCATGCCCAGGATCGCGATGATGTCCTGCAATTCGCGGTAGCGCTGCAAAATCTTCTGCACGCCGCGTGCGACGTCGTAGTGTTGCTGGCCCACGATGGCGGGCGTGAGAATGGTGGAGGTGGATTCCAGCGAATCGACGGCCGGATAAATACCGAGCTCGGCCAGCGCGCGGGTGAGCACGATGGTGGAGTCCAGGTGGGCGAAGGTGGTGGCCGGAGCCGGATCGGTGAAGTCGTCGGCGGGCACGTACACCGCCTGCACCGAGGTAATCGAACCTTTCTTAGTGGACGTAATGCGCTCCTGCACCTGGCCCATTTCTCTGGCTAGCGTCGGCTGGTAGCCCACCGCCGATGGAATGCGTCCGAGCAACGCCGAGAGCTCGCTGCCGGCCTGGGTGAAGCGGAAGATGTTGTCGATGAACAGGAGCACGTCCTTGCCTTCTTCGTCGCGGAAGTACTCGGCCATGGACAGGCCCGAGAGCGCCACGCGCAGGCGCGGTCCGGGCGGCTCGTTCATTTGTCCGAACACCAGGCTGGTTTTATCCAACACGCCGGATTCCTTCATTTCGTAGTACAGGTCGTTGCCTTCGCGGCTGCGCTCACCGACGCCGGCGAATACCGAGAATCCGCCGTGCTCGGCCGCGATGTTGCGGATGAGCTCCTTCACCACCACCGTCTTGCCCACGCCGGCGCCGCCGAACAGACCGACTTTGCCGCCTTTCAGGATGGGGCAGATGAGATCGATGACTTTAATGCCGGTCTCCAGGATTTGGCTTTCGGTGGATTGCTCCTCGAAGGTGGGGGCCTTGCGGTGGATGGGGTACGTCTTCTTGGTCTGGGCCGGCGGCAAACCGTCGATCGGCTGGCCCAGCACGTTGAACATGCGTCCGAGCGTTTCGGGTCCCACGCCCACCGAAATCGGCGCGCCGGTGTTCGTGACTTTACCGCCGCGTTTCAGTCCGTCGGTCGAGCCCATGGCCACCGTACGGACTAAGCCGCCTTCCATGTGTTGCTGCACTTCCAACACGAGCACGTGGTCACCGATGGCCACCGTGAGGGCGGTGTAAATCGGCGGAAGAGTGTCGATGGGAAACTGGCAGTCCACGACCGCGCCGACGACTTGGGCGATAGTTCCAGCGGCTGTCATTGTCATGAGGAGCAGGGGGAACGCAAATGTACAGAATATTTGACCTAGATTAGGCGGATTCTATGCAAACTGCTCCAGTTTGCCAAGGCTCTAGAGGCCACTTTTTCTTTGCATGTTTGCCGCGGCCTCATTCTTGCCTAACGCGCCGTAAAACGGCATTCTGCGGTCACTCCAATGAAACGCACAGACAACAAGCGGCTGACGGGGGATGTGCGATCGTCCGGGCGTGGCGATGACAAAGCTTCGGTGTTCGCCGCCGGGTATTTCGCCGAATACTTGGCCAAGAACCGTGAAACCGCCCGCATGCTGCGCGATATGGCGCCGGCCATCGACGCGTTCCGCGCCGAAGCGCCCGAGATCCTGCTCCGCAAATGCATGGACGGCCGTACCAACACCGCCGACCATAAAGGATGCCCGCCCACCACCGTGGAGAACCAGCGCAGCGACGGCAATAAAGCGCTTGTGGACGCCAACAACACCGACTTCTGGCTGCCCATCCGCACCAGGATGGTGCGCGCCGAGACGCGCACGCCAGGCAAACCCGCCCTCTTCATTACGGCCGGCCACCGCTCCGAACTCAGCAGTTCCTGCGCGGCCTACGGCAAACCCAATGATCGTAAGCAGAATACCGACCGCCGGGCGCTGCAAGGCGTGCTGGACCAGGCGCTGGATGTGGAGAATACGCTGCTCGGCCCGCCGGATGCCGACAAGCTGTACTTCCTGACGGCCATGACCAACACGGACACCGGTGCCATGGCGCTGGTGTCGTATTGCACGATATCGTTCATTCATCAT
>DAORHV010000067.1:0-6086 GCA_035438175.1 Candidatus Peribacteria bacterium | reverse complement strand
AAGAAGCGGTCGAGCTAAACAGATTCGAAGGACCATTTCGTTGACTTCGCGCAAGCGCTGAGTAGTGTGAGGGTACTCTTATTTTTTACCCCCAACCCACTATGCCTTCCGCTGAAGGATTTGGAATGAAGGGCCCCGATATGGGCATGGAGAAGAAGAAAAACGCCATCCCGGCAAAGTTGCTGGCGGCAGACCAGACTGACGAAGCAACTCGCGCCGATGTCGCGGATCAGGTGAAGAGCCTGACCGGTATCGATGCCTAATCGGAGCCAAGTTCCGAACCTGAAAAGCCGCACCCTCGGGTGCGGTTTTTTCGTTGAACAGCCTCAGATGACCGTGAAATCGTGTTATAGACTAAAATTACTATTTATTGTATAATAATAATTATCCTGGAGAACATTCCGGAGAACTCCTCGCAACGCGAGCAGCCCCCGGTTTGGAACCCGGGTACGCTGCTCTTTCACACAAGGAACCGAGAAGATGAAGAATCTGTCACACCGCGAGCGCGATGCGATCGAACTGCGTAACGCACGCCGCCGCCGCGAACTCGATGAGAAGAACACCCTCTGGGCGGCCATCATCGGGCGCATGCGCCGGATCGAAACGTGGTTCGTCGTCATCCTGACTCTGGTCGTAGGCTACGCCATCGTCCTGCCGGTCCTTCAGTGGGTCAGCAAGGTCTTCGACACCGTGTCGAAGGTCAACGGTGGCTGATCGATCCTCCAGCATCCTCGCTCCTTGAATAAGAGCAGCACGCCCCCTGGTTCACTCCAGGGGGCAATGCTGTATGCGACGATTTCGCGCCGCCGTCAGTTGCAACCTCGTTTCGGAAAGCGTACGACTAGGGCATGAACAAAAACGTCCTCGTCGTGATCCTGCTTCTGCTCGCCGCAGTCACCTCGTTTTTCGCGATGGCAAACCGTCCGCAGCAAAACGCCGCTCCGCAGAATTCGCCTGCAACCGGCCAAAACAGCGGAATCAAAGCGGTTCCGTAAGAACGCCTCCCGGTTTCTTGCTAAAAGTAAAAATAATTGTACATTATGCGGCGTCCGCCTGCGCCGCTTCTTTGCAGGGCACAGGTTTGGACATCCACCATCCCTCTTCTTCGGAGGACACCCATCATGAGCGATGGGCACCGGTCCATCTGGACCACACGCGAAGGTGTCATGATCATCGCGGTCTGCGTGGTCGTCGGGGCTCTTGCGCTCTGGGGCATCGGCAGTTGGGTACAGGACAACCTGAACCCGGCTCCCAAGCAGCCCCCGGCCAAGACCAAGCCCGACCAGAAGCCGCAGCCGCCGCAACCCAAGCTCCCGAACCCGGACGCAAACCCCTGACACGGAGCCGACACCCTCGATGCGCCCTCCCGGACTGACCGGGAGGGCGCGCAACCCCGCCTTCTCCCCCTCCACCCATGGCTATCGAACGCATTTCCGGCCCCGGCGGCACGCCTGAGTACGGCGCCACCGGCTCCGCCAAAAAAGCCGCTCCCGGCACACCGACGTTCGGCGAAGTGCTCGCCGCACACACCGCACCGGACGTGCGGGCCGAATTCACCGATACCGAAAACGTGAACCGCTTGCTGGCCGCGGCGCAGGATCCGGCCGCGCTGGCGATTGCCATGAGCGTGGTGATGTCGTGGGAAATCGGCCGCCGCGAAGCCATCCGTGCCGCCATGGAAGCACGCCAAAACGAGGCCGGCATGGACAAACTGTTGGCCGCATTCGCCGCCAAGGTGACGACCGTGCAGCCCGTCGGCGAAGCCGCCGCCGCGACCGTGGAAGGCCACGTGTCCGTGGACCGCGCCGCATTGGAAATGGCCATGCGCCTGCGCCTCCAGCAGGAAGGCGGCGCACCCGAGGAAAAGAAGGATTAGCCGACGCTGCCTTCCATTTCCAACTCGATGAGGCGATTCATTTCGACGGCGTACTCCAGCGGGAGCAGCCGGACGATGGGTTCGATGAATCCGTTCACGATCATGGCACGCGCTTCGTCTTCACCGATGCCGCGGCTCATGAGGTAGAACATGTCTTCCTCGCTGAGTTTGCCGACCGTGGCTTCGTGCGCGATGGTCACGTCGTTGTTGCGCACCTGAATGTCCGGAATGGTGTCGGTGCGGCTGATTTCGTCGAGCAGCAGCGCGTCGCACTCCACGTTGGCAATGCAGTCGTGCGCATGCGGCGCGATTTTCAGCTGGCCGCGGTACACCGAGACTCCCCCGTCTTTGCTGACCGACTTGCTGACGACCTTGCTGGAGGTGTGCGGAGCCATGTGGAACACCTTGGCGCCGGTGTCCTGCCACTGGCCCTTGTTCGCAAACGCGATGGCCATGTGGTCGCAGCGTGCGCCTTCACCGACCAGCATGCTGCATGGGTACAGCATGGTGACGCCCGAACCCATGTTCCCGCCGATCCACTCCATGGTGCCGTCCTTCTGCACGATCGCGCGTTTGGTGTTTAAGTTATACGTGTCGCGGCTCCAGTTCTCCACCGAGCTGTAACGAGCCTTGGCGCCCTGACCAACGAAGATCTCGACCAATCCGGCATGCAATCCCTGCGAGCCGTACTTGGGCGCACTGCAGCCTTCGATGTAATGCACGTCGGCGCCGTCTTCCACGATGATGAGCGTATGTTCGAACTGGCCCATGTTCTTGGCGTTCATGCGGAAGTACGCCTGCAGCGGATCGCGCACCTTCACGCCCTTCGGCACGTACAGGAACGTTCCGCCGCTCCACACCGCTCCGTGCAGTGCGGCGAACTTGTGGTCGGTGTTCGGCACGCACTTCATGAAATGCTCGCGCACCAGCTCGGGCTGTTCGTGCACCGCCACGTCCATGTCCAGGAACACCACGCCCAGGTCGTCCCACTCTTTTTTCAGGTTGTGGTAGACCATCTCGCTCTCGTACTGCGCGCCGACGCCGGCCAGCATGCGGCGCTCGGCCTCGGGGATTCCCAGCCGGTCGTAGACTTTGCGGATATCGGGCGGCACTTCTTTCCAGTCGTCGGTTTCCACCGCGCCCGAGCGGGCGTAGTAAATGATGTTGTCCAAATCCAGCGTGGATAAATCGGCACCCCATGTCGGCATCGGCTTTTCTTGAAAGATCTTGAGCGACTCCAAACGGTGCTCCAGCAGCCACTTCGGCTCTTTTTTGTCCGCGCTGATCTGCCGCACCAGCGCCTCGTTCACGCCGTGCTGGATGTTCTCCGTGTACGGCGACGGGTTGGCGTCGTCGAAGACGCTGCGGTTTAAGCCGGCGAAGATGGGTTTGGACATTGAGGCAGTGATTATAGCGTGTTCTGGAGTCGACGGTTGAAGCTGCCATTCATTCCTCCTCGGAGGACCAGGGGACCTCCGCGGTCCCCTAGGCCCTCCGAACCTCCCTTACCCTCCCTGCTTAACCGAATGGACGTTGTCGTCTGGCTGCTTCTTGTGCGTAACCGCTCAGCTCTTTGAAATGGCCGGGCGTTCTGCCGTACTACGGGCCCTGAGACGACGTGAGCGGGAAACAAGAGTGATTTTTCAAGCCACCAGGAGGGCGCGCGCCACGGAGGGGGCCAGGTGGTCTGCCGCCGAGCCTCAGCGAGGCGTGCGTGGGAATTGGCGCGCACGCGTTTTTTGGTTCCTTTTTGTCGCTCGGACAAAAAGGGATGGAAGAATCTGAAGGAAGTTCTTGGCAACATCCATCAATGACTCAAGTTGCCGCCGCAGCCACGAACTCCCGCGTTCCCTGCACGATGACATTCACTCTGCGCGGTTCGGTCACCGGCGCAAACGGCAACAACACCGGCTCAGCTTCTTCGCGCTGAACTTCCGCGACCGGCGGCTCTTCAACGCGCCAGCCATGCAACTGCCGGTACTGTCGCGGACCCTCCGGCGCCTCTTCGCCACCGGCGATTTTTTGTTGCCGGCCGATGACGCATCCGGCTGCATGCAAAATCGCCTGCACGGCTTCCAGGGTGGCATCGCGCGTCACGATGACGGTGAAATTGCGGCTCCAGCCGCAGGTTTCCAGACTACAGTGCTCATTCTGAAAAAGCTTGTCTTGGGCCGCGCGGACCCGCTCCGGTGTGACCGTGTGTTCATCCGCCGGACACTCGACCGAGAGCGCGTAGGGCAGAAAGCGAGAAGAAGGTTAAGGCATATGCTCCTCCTTCCATTGAAAAATGCAACTTTTCCGGAGTCCAAGAAGTCATGGAATCGTTGATGTCTTACTCTTTCTCCCAGCGCCGCCAGAATTTCCAGCGCGGATGCGTGCGCAGCGTTTTCAGCGTTTCATCCTGCAGCAGCACCGCACCCAGGACGATAATGCTGATCACCACGCCGACGTAGTTGTCGTGAAAGAAGCGCGAGAAGAACCAGAACGGGCACAGGAAGCAGCCGCAGGCCAGCAGCACGTTCCCGAGCGTGGGCTTGCGCCAGACGTGCCACAGCAGGAACCCCAGCAGCGGCAACAGCACGACCGCAAACGGCCACAGCGGGAACGCCGACCGGACGTTGGGGATGACATGCAGCGTCACCAGGATTCGCGCCAGCGTGTAGCCGTTAATCGGGTAGCTGGTGGGAATGGTCCCGGCCGGGTAGGAAATCGTATCGGTAATGAACGCCTTGAAGTCCCACAGCAGGAACGGCACGAAAATCCCGGCCAGCAGGAATGCCGGCAGGATGTATGCGTACAGACGTCCGGACCGGAACTCTCCTTTCCGGTAGAGATACACCGCCAGGAACGGCAGGATGAAGAACGCGGTGTGTTTGCTGCCGAGCGACAGCGCCAGCACCAGCATGGCCGCTTCCAGCCAGCCGCGGCGCAGCAGCGCCAGCGACGCGATGAGAAACGACAGGAAAATGACGTCGCTGCGCCCCGCGATGAAGAACTGGGGGAACAGCGGATTGAACACCGCGGCGGCCACCGCGAGCCGCTTCATGGCCGGGTCACGCGGTAACGCGTACAGCGCGCCGACCAGCAGGACGAGCAACGCCAGATGCGAAATGCGGTCGTCGTACCAGCCGAAGAAATGCCGCCAGACGAGTTCGAACGGAATCGATTTGAAGAACGTGACCGGCAGCGCGATCACGTGGTCGATGGCCGGATTGCCCGGGCCCATCCACTTCACCAGTTCGGTGTTGGCGTAGTTCGACGCGTACGGATTCCGGCCGGACAGCAGGAACGTGACTGACGATTCGTTCTGCAGAATATGGTCGTGGACCGAGGCGAAGACCGACGTCTTATGGGAATGCCGCAGGTTGATGTAATCGATCGTGCGCCAGCCGAGCGTGGTACAGATGAGGCACAGCAGCAACACCGTTTTCACCGCATGCGTCAGCCGTTCGTCGCCGCGCCAGAAAAAGCCCACGCCGGCGTACACGAACACCAGCTCCCACGTGAGCAACATGGAAAGATTGGGCGTTCCCATCTGCGGGATGAACGTGAGCACTCCGGCGATGACCACCACGGTATCGAGCACGGAGATCACTATACCCGAACCCACGGCATGAGCGTGAGCAGCGTGCTCAGGCCGTAGCGCACCGAACGCGAGAACGAGATGGATGACGAATCGGACAGGTAGCGCACCGGAATGGCGACTTCACCGATGCGCAGTTTGCGGCGCGCGACCGCCGCGATCATCTGCGAATCGAACGCGAAGTCATCCGAGAACTTCTGGAACGGCACTTGGCGCAGCAGGTCCGCTGTGTAGGCGCGGTACCCCGAGTGGCATTCGGACAGGTGCGTGCCGAGCATCAGGTTCTGGAACTTCGTCAGGAAGCGGTTGGCGTAAAACCGCCACCACACCATGCCGCTGCGGCGCGGATCGCCTTCCAGGAAGCGCGAACCCAGCACCATGTCGGCCGTGCCGGCGATGAGCGGCGCGATCATTTGGGGCACGCGCGAGGGGTCGTACTGGAAATCGGGATGGATCATGATCACCACGTCGGCGCCGCGCTCGAGCGCGGTGGCGTAGCAGGTCTTCTGGTTGCCGCCGTAACCGCGGTTTGCCGGGTGGCGGATGACCGTCACGCCCGGAATGGCGGCGGCCACTTTCACGGTGTCGTCGCGGCTGCAGTCATCGACCAAAATGATGTCGGATACC
>DAORHV010000066.1:0-6289 GCA_035438175.1 Candidatus Peribacteria bacterium | reverse complement strand
GAAGACGTCTTCTCGATCAAGGGCCGCGGCACCGTCGCCACCGGTCGTATCGAGCAGGGTAAGGTGAACATCAACGACGAAATCGAAATCGTCGGTATCCGCGACACCAAGAAGACCGTCTGCACCGGCGTGGAAATGTTCCGCAAGCTGCTGGACAGCGGTATGGCCGGCGACAACGTCGGTCTGCTCCTCCGCGGTATCGAGCGCGAGGACATCGAGCGCGGTCAGGTTCTGGCCAAGCCGGGATCGATCAAGCCCCACACCGAGTTCGAGGCCGAAGTGTACATCCTGACGAAGGAGGAAGGCGGTCGCCACACTCCGTTCTTCAAGGGTTACAAGCCCCAGTTCTACATCCGCACGACCGACGTCACGGGTTCCGTGGTGTTGCCGGACGGAGTCGAAATGGTGATGCCGGGTGACAACTTGAAGTTCGTCGTCACGCTCGGCGCTCCGGTCGCCATCGAGCTCGGTACCCGCTTCGCCATCCGCGAAGGTGGTCGTACCGTCGGCTCCGGTGTCGTCACGAAGGTCATCAAATAGTTTTCAATCAGCAGGGGGTCTTCGGACCCCCTGTCTGCATTAACCTCGCTCCCGCGAGCTGCTCTTTCTCCCCACTCCCATGACTGCCGCTACTCCGAAGAAGAAGTCGTCCGATGAAACGAAGAAGAAGCCCGCTGCCTCCAAGGCCGCCGCTTCCGCGAAGCCGAAGGCTCCCAAGAAGGCAGCCCCCCCGGCCGAAGCATCTGCGGAGAAAGTCATGGTCTCCCCCATGAAGTCGCCGGAAACGAAGGCCGAAGCGAAGGCTGCCGCAGCCGCCAAGATGAAGGGTATCCGCATCCGCCTGAGCGGTTTCGACTACACCGTCATCGACGAGGCTTCCATGAAGATCATCGACACGGCCGTCCGCACGGGCGCCGTCGTCCGCGGTCCGACCCCGCTGCCGACCAAGATCCGTAAATTCACCGTCAACCGCTCGACGTTCGTCCACAAGGACGCCCGCGATCAGTTCGAAATGCGCATCCACCGCCGCCTGATCGACTTGTCTGAAACAACGTTTAAGACCGTCGACGCCCTCCAGAACCTCAGTTTGCCCTCCGGCGTGGACATCGAGATCCGCATGGGGTAATCCTCCGCCTTTTGACTCCGAAAACGACGGGTATCCCCCGTCGTTTTTTTGTAGTGGCGGCCCCCTGCCCGGCCGGAGGGGGTGGATCTTCCAAAAACGGCTTCTTTCTGCTATAATCAAGAGATTCTCTCGACACAAAAATGCAACTTATTCCCCACCAGCGGATCCTGCGAATCGCCATCGGCACGTTCCTGCCGTGGTATTTCCGTGAAATGCCGGTGCGGATCATCAACGCCTACTGCGCCTACACCAAGGCGTTCTGGGAGATTTTCTCGTTCCCGTTCCTCATCCGCACGCTGTTCTCGCCGTGGAAGAACGTGCTCGATCCGTACCCCAAGAACCATTTTGATTTCCAGGCGATCTTCCAGGCGCTGGTGATGAACCTGATCTCGCGCGCGATCGGCTGCACGGTGCGCCTGATCATGATGGCCATCGGCATCGTGGTGCACGTGTGCTGCCTGGCGGTGTTCCTGGCCTGGCTGACGGTCTGGATGCTGTATCCGTTCCTGCTGGTGCTCGGTTCGCTGTATCTGCTGCGCGTTCTCTTCCTGTACACGTGAAAGCCCGCTACTTCCACCTGCCGGCCACCGACGCGTTCGCGGGAGTCCAGCTCCGCAAGCTGGTGCTGAGCCCCGTGAGCGGCCTGTTCTACATGGTGATGATCCTGCCGTTCGTGGAGATCCTGGTGCGCCGCGAGTGGGAAACGCCCATCGTGGTCAGCGGATCGCTGCTGGTGTTCATGCTGCTGGTCGTCTGGCTGTTCAGCCGCGAGAAACTGCTGGTGAACCAGCATCACCCGCTGCTGGACACCGACAATATCGCCGAACTGCTGTCGTGGAACATGGTGCGTCACCTGAGCGCCTACCGCGTGATCGACTCACTGGCGCTGCTGAAGGCTTCCACCGCCAGCGCCCGCTCGCTGTTCATTCTGGGTCAGATCGGCATCGACCGCGACATGGTGCTGAAGCATTACCTGTCCGGCGGCGAGAAGCACGACTTCAACGAATGCCTGCAGTGGGGCCTGGACTCCTGCAAGGAACTGAAGACCACCGTGCTGGACTCCACCGCGATCCTGTACGCGTTCTTCGAGCACAGCACCGCGCTGCACGGGCTGCTCGACGAAGCCGACCTTTCGTTCCAAGACCTGGGCAAGATCATGCAGTGCGAGGTGTTCCACTGGTACAGCCGCCGCTACGAGAATCCCATCGGACCCGACTCGCTGATCCGCATCCTGGGATCGTTCGGCCGCTCGTGGGTCATGGGCTACACCAACGAACTCGACCGCCTGACCATCGACATCGGCGAACGCATTTTGTCCAAGCGCCGCGACGCGGTCGTGCACCACGACAAGCTTGATGAAATGATGCGCCTGCTGGCCGGCGCCGGCCACCGCAACGTGCTGATCATCGGCAAGAACGGCGTCGGCAAACGCACCATGATCGAGAACTTCACGCGCGCCTTGCGCATGTACGAAATCGAGCGCGGACTGCCCTACACCCGCGTGCTGAAACTGCGCAGCGCCGAGCTGCTCTCCGGCAGCGACCGCAGCGACGCCCTGCTGCTCCGGGCGCTGAACAAAGCCGAAAACTCGGGCAAGTTCATCTTGGTGGCCGAGGACATCGCCATGCTCATGCAGGCCGCCGACGCCAAGCTGAAACAGGTGCTGCTGAAGTTCCTGCAGCATCCGCGCATCAACCTGATCGGCATCGCCGACATCACCGATTACCACTCGGTCCTGAAGCGCGAAGGCATGATCGACGCGCTGCTGGAGAAAGTGTATCTGGACGACGCCACCGAGCCCGAGACCATGGACGTGCTGATGTCGCACTACTTCAGCCTGGAACACCGCAAGAAGGTCCGCATCACGTACAAAGCCATTGAGTCGATCCCGCTGCTGTCGCGCCGCTACATCGGCCGCGGCGGCTTCCCGGGCAAGGCCGTGGACGTCATGGACGAGGCGATTTTGGTGGCCTCGCAAGAGAAAGCGTCGTACGTCAGCGAGGACCACATCCGCAAAGGCGTGTCGCTGAAGGCGCACATCGACGTGACCCAGATGTCCGACGGCGAGCGCAACAAACTGCTCACGCTGGCCGCCACGCTCATCCGCAACGTGGTCGGCCAGGACGAAGCCATCCGCTCGCTGGTGAACGCCCTCAAGCGCGCCCGCCTGGACATCGCCACCGGCCGCCGGCCGCTGGGAACGTTCCTGTTCCTGGGTTCCACCGGTGTGGGCAAGACCGAAACCGCCAAAACCCTGGCCGAGCATTATTTCGGCTCCCAGGACAGCTTCACGCGCATCGACCTGAACGAGTATTCCACCGAACAGTCGGTGAGCGGCATCGTGGGCACCACCGACAGCAACGGCACGTTCCACGAGAGCTACCTGGTGCAGCGCATCCAGGACCGGCCGTTCTCGCTGATCCTGCTGGATGAAATCGAGAAGGCCCATCCGCACGTGCTCAACCTGTTCCTGCAGATTTTGGACGAAGGCATGCTGATCGATGCGCGCGGCCTGAAGACCGATTTCCGCAACACCATCATCATCGCCACCAGCAACGCCGGCGGCTTGTACATCCGCGATACGCTGAAGGCCAATCCGAACGTGGACCACGCCGCATTCAAGCAGCTGCTGATCGACAACGTGCTCAAGGACAAACTGTTCTCGCCCGAGTTCCTCAACCGTTTCGACGACGTGCTGGTGTACTTCCCGCTCTCCGAACAACACGTGTCGCGCCTGACCATCCTGATGCTCGACCACATCGTGCGCGAAATGGACCAGAAGCGCGGCATCCGCATCATCGTGGAGCACGACGTGGTGGACGTGCTGGCGCAGCGCGGATACAGCGTGGAATTCGGCGCCCGCCAGTTGCGCCGGACCATTACCGACGTGATCGAAAACTACATCGCCGATTACATGCTGAAACACGTGGTGAAGCGCGGTGACGAAATCGTCATCACGGCCGCCGACCTACTGGAGCGCGAGAAGAACAAATAGTTTCAATTGAACACTTTTTGTGTTCTTTAAATTTGGCTTAATAATAATAAATAGTCTGATCTAATTTTTTGTTCTATTGATAATGGAAGCCAGGGACGTCAGTGAGTCCAGAGATGGGCTCGTCGAAGCGAATCCCTGGCTTCCCTGGCGTCATGGACTCCCGATGTTTTTACTTCCAGCCCTTGGCCTTCAGCGCGGCGGCCGCGGCGGCCTGTTCGCCCTTCTGTTTGGTGGCACCGGTGCCGGTGGCCACCACCTCGTCGCCGATGCTCACCGAGCACGTGAATTCCTTCTGGTGATCGGGGCCTTTTTCACTCACGGTCTTGTACGTGGGCGTGATGCCGGTTTTCTCCTGCGCGATTTCCTGCAGCAGGCTCTTTTCGTCGCGGTGCTTCCCTTTGGCGATAAGGTTCTTCAGGCGCACCAGAATGAAACGCTGGATGAACTCACGCGTGACATCGAAGCCTTGGTCCAGGTACAACGCGCCGATGAACGCCTCCAGCGCGTTGGCCAGCGTGGAAGGCTTGTTGCGGCCGTCGCTCAAGTCTTCGCCGCGGCTCATGTACAGGTAGTCGCCGAGCTTCAGTTCCTTGGCGACCTCGTACAAATGGTCGCCCTGTACCAACGCCGAGCGCCAGCTGGTGAGCTCGCCTTCGGCCTTGTCGCTGGAGTGGAACAAGTGCTCGGTGGTGGCAAGCTGCAGCACGGCGTCCCCCAGGAATTCCAGGCGCTCGTTGTGACCCATGCGGCCGCTGTCGTTCACGGCCGAGCGGTGCGTGAGCGCCTGGCAAAGCAGATCCTTGTCGCGGAAGTGCACACCGGTAGCCTTTTCGAGACCGACGAGCGAGGAGGGGTTGGTCATGAAAACAAAGGGAATCGTTACGCGGCGGCCTTGCTGCCGTGTGCCAACGCATTGAGCACGCCGTTGACGAACTTGGCGCCTTCCTCGGTGCCGAACTCCTTGGCGACTTCGATGGCCTCGTTCATCACCACCGCCGGCGGGGCGTCTTTGGCGAACAGCAGCTCGTAGCCGCCGATCATCAGGATGCAGCGCGTGATGGTATCCATGCGTTCCAGCGGCCACTGAGGCGCATGCTTCTGGATGGCTGCGTTGATGGCGTCGCCATGCTCCAGGATACCCTTCAGCAGGCTGTCGCAAAACTTGGGATCCACTGCTTCGTCGCCGCCGTGCTGGGCGACGTTATGTTTCAGGGCCGTGGCAGGTTCGATTTCGCGCATCTGCATTTCAAAGACCGTCTGCATGACGGCGATGCGGGAAAGGTGTCGGCGGCTGGCCATGGGTGAAGGGTAGCAACTGCGGTGGCGGCTGCCTAGGGTTAAACACGCGGACTCGCCTCCTCGCGGGCACAAAAAAACCGCCCGAAGGCGGTTTTGAAATGCAGAGTGATCCTTCCTTACGCTTTCACGCGGGTGATCTTGTCCAGAGCCTTCTTGCTCTTGGAGCGTCCGGCAGCCGGAGCGGCGAACGGAGACGAAGCGAAGTTGGTCAGGCGCTTGACCTCTTTCTTGAGGTACACGCTGTGCCGCGTTCGACCGCGATCTTTTGAGAGCCGTTTACTAGGTGTAGGACGTTTTGCCATAAAGCTGCGCTACTGTACCGACGAGACTGGCGGCTGTAAAGGGGCATCCGGGAGGATTCCGAGGGCCCGATGATTCCGAAGAGTCCGAGGAGCATGCGTGCTCAATCCCCGGCTTCTTCGGCTTCTCCAGATTCTTCCTTTTACCACTGCCTGCGGTTCCCGCTGGTCGCCAGCATGAAACGCAGGATGTAGAGGAACATGTTGAAGATATCCAAATACAATGACAGTGCGAGCAAGAACGGCGAATCCCCCATCGTCGCGCGCTGGCGGATGCGCTGGATGTCGTAGGCGGTGAACGCGGCGAATACGACGACACCGATGGCCGAAATGCCGATCTCGAAGCCGCCGGTGCGCAGCGCGGGAATGAAGATCTGCAGCAAACCGCCGCCGATCAGACCGAGAACGGCCGTAAACAGGAAGCCGCCCATGGACGACAGGTTCACGGAGGTGGTGTAGCCGACGACCGCGGCGGCCGAGGTCATGAGCACGGTGGCGATGGCGGCGTTGGCCAGGATGGCATAGCCATTGGCGTAGCCGAGCGCCACACTCATGAGCAGCGGCGTGACG
>DAORHV010000065.1:0-6296 GCA_035438175.1 Candidatus Peribacteria bacterium | reverse complement strand
CTACGCGCCCGGCCGCGACGATGCGCAGGACACGCTGCGCCAGATGGTGACCGACGGCCAGGCCATTACGGGTAACGCGCTGCTGCAGGACTGGTACATCCGACGTGCGGAATTGGCCAGCGGCACGGCCCCCACCCAGACGGCCCGCGCGCTGGATGTCTTCACCGCAACCCAAGCGAACTCCGTGAGCGCGCTCATCGACGGCAACGCGGCGGACGTGACCGACGCCGGATCGGCCGACACCGTCCGCAAGATGGCGCTGCGTCTGACGCGCGGCGAGACCGTGACCGACGGCTCGTTCGAAAACGTGCTGCGCATGTGCAAGGTCGCCGGCGCCGACAACCCGACCGGCCTCTTCTTCCGTTCGCTGCGCGTCGCCACTCTGCCGCAAGCCCTGAATGAGTACGGCCGCCGCCTGGTCGAAGCCGGCCGCATGGACATCATCGATCTGCTGCTGCGCGCCAAGGTGGAAGCGACCGCTCTGGCCCAGCCGCCGAAGACCGAACAGCCGACGCCGCTCACCCGCTTGCAGGCCGCCATGACCCGCAAAGAAGGCATCTTGGCACGCCGCGATGGCGGTGACGCCGAGCCCCAATCCGCGCTGCTGCAACTGCTGCAGCTGGCACCCGGCCTGTTGCCGGCCGAGCTGGCGGCCTGGACGCCGGAGATGGGAACGCCGGCCGTAACGACCGCCCCCGCCGAGCGCACGACCGATCCGGTTCCGGTCGCCGCCGAGAAGAAGAAGGTCGTTGCCGGTCCGACCACCGTCCGCGAGACGACGGTGAATCCCGACGAAGCCTTGTACGAAGAGGTGACCAACGCCGTGTACGAACGTGTCCCCCCTGAATACCGCCAGTTCTGGGACAACCTTGTGAAACAGTGCAATCTGCGCGGCATGTTCGATTACCAGGTGAAGAAGCGTAACAACCGCAACGCCGGTGCAATCGAAACCCTGATGTGGTCGGCGGTTAGCATCGCCATCAAGCGGATCGAAAGACGATAGGCCTGCGGGGGTGGTAGGCTACGCGCGATGCCACTGCAATTTCTGGTGTTCGTAAGCGGCGCGACGGTGATGATTCTGGAGCTGGTATCGGCGCGTTTTTTCGCGCCCTACATCGGCACGTCCATTACGGTGTGGACCAGTGTCATCGGCATCATCAT
This sequence comes from Candidatus Peribacteria bacterium, assembly GCA_035438175.1. Lineage (GTDB taxonomy): Bacteria > Patescibacteriota > Gracilibacteria > Peribacterales > Peribacteraceae > DAORHV01. The sequence continues at coordinate 5,135 of DAORHV010000065.1, read as the reverse complement.
GGCCGGACTGAGCGCCGGATATTATCTGGGCGGAATGCTCGGGGATTTGTGGAAGTCCACGCGCAAGCTGCGCGCGATTATTTTCACGGCGGCGGTGTGGATGGGGTTGCTGGCCGCGTTCCATCAGCCCGCGGCGGGCTGGTTCACGTCGGTGATCCACGATCCGGTGTGGCTGGCCATCGCGGCGGCGGCATCGTTGCTGCTCATCCCGAGCATCCTGCTCGGCAGCGTGACGCCCTACGCCGTGCGGCTGACCGCGCATGACGTGAAGCACGTCGGCCGCGTGGCGGGAACGCTCTCCGCGTTGTCTACGGCGGGCTCCATTGCAGGAACGTTCGCCGCCGGATTGATCCTGATTCCGGCCTACGGCGTGACCGCGATTTTGTTCGGCTGTTCTGCGGTGCTCGGCTGCGCCGCGCTGCTGAGTCCGCGCAAGCGAGCGCTGGTCGCGTGCGCGGTGTTTTTGTTCGCACTCATGCTGCTCTTCAAAACCGAGGAGTTCGTGCACAACCGCATGATGCTGCGCCGCGGCATCGTGTCCGATACGGATTCGGCCTACAGCGTGATCCGCGTGGTGCGCCTGCCCGCCGCAAATTCGACGACCGGACTGGAAACGGTGTTCATGGATATCGATCACGGAAACCACTCGGCCTATACCCCGGCCAAGCCGGACACCCAGGTCTTCCCGTACACCGCCTACTACCGCATCTCGGATGCGTTCCGGCCCGACGCCAAGCGCATGCTGCTGATCGGCGGCGGCGGACACACCGTCTCGCGCGATTTCCTGCGCCGCCACCCGGACGCGCACGTGGACGTGATTGAAATCGATCCGGCGGTGACCGCGCTGGCGCACGAGTACTTCGATGTGAAAGACGATGCGCGCATGACCATTGTTCACGAAGACGCACGGCGGTTCTTGAACCGCGGCGGCATGCCGGACGGCACGATGCTGGAGGGAAGCTACCAGGTCGTCTACGGAGACGCGTTCCGCTCCGAGTACAGCGTGCCGTTCCACCTGGCGTCGCTGGAAGCGGCGCAACGCGTCAGCGCGATGCTGGACGCCGACGGCGTGTACGTCCTGAACATCATCGCGTCCGAAGAGGGCAAACGGAACCAGATCCTGGCGGCCGAACTGGCAACCCTGCGCGAGGTGTTCCCGGGCGTCATGGCGCTGCGCGTGCCGATGGCCAACGGTTTCGCCGCGCCGGGCATCATGGAGAACATCACGCTGGTGGCCAGCAAGAAGCCCATCACCGACGCCATGCTGCGCACCGTGAAGAACCCCGAACTCGAGGCGATGATCGCCAACCGGATCGATACGCATAATCTGCCCGAGGTCGCCGTGCTCACCGACGACTACGCGCCGGTCGAGGCGATGCTGAGCCTGTGATTACTTGGGGGCCACCGTGCCGCCGGACTGGAGCGTGCGGGCGTCGTCTGCCATCTTTTTGGCGATGGCCTGCATCTGCGTGGCGATGGATTCCAGGTTGGGACTGAACGCGCGGGCCTTGTCGGCGGCGGCGTAGGCCTCCTTGGCCAGCGCGATGACGGTGTCGTACTTGCCGGCGGTGCCCGCTTCGTAGGCCTGCACGAGCAACCCGAATCCTTCGGCGGTCTTCACGGCGCCTTTCACCACGGCCTCGTTGGGCTTGCTGGCCAAGGCTCCGCGCGACGTCAGGATGGCGCGGGCCGAAGCGTACTTGGCCTGGTTGATGTCCTTGGCGTCGAGCATCTTCAGCAGGTTCACGATGTCACCTTCGGTCTGCGACAGCAGGGCCTGGGTGCGGCGTCCGGCGCGGTACATGTCCAGGCGATAGAGCAACAGGGCCATCTCGCCGCGCGTGATTTCCTTGGCCGGATTGAGCGTGCCGTCGGTGCTGACGCTGGTCATGGACGAGGTGAGGGCGTAGCGGATGTACGGGTAGTACCAATCCGAAACGTTGGTGACGTCGGTGGCCAGCGGCGAGGTGATTTCGCTGAACGCGGTCTTGGCGTCGATCTGCTTGGAAGCCAGCGCCATCTTCAGGAACTCCGCCTTCTTCACCACGACGCCGGGGTTGAACGACGACTTGCCCTGGTCGGGTCCGTCGACCAGTTTGTATTTCTTGTACGCCATCTCCACGTACGGAATCGCCCACGGCGTATCGGCCATGTCGTTGAACGAACTCGTCGCACCCGCATTGACCTGCTCGCCTGCGGAAAGCAGTCCGGAGATGAGGATCTTGATCGCGGCGGCGCGGGTCAGCTTGTCGTCGGGACCGAATTTTCCGTCGGCCTTGCCCTGCACCATGCCCTTGCTCTTCAGATACTCCACGGCGGAGAACGCGGCGTGCGACGGCGGAACGTCGCTGAACGACTGCGTCTGCGCCTGCGCGAATGCGAACGGCACCGTCCCGGCGAACAACGCCACGGAAACACAGGCGCTCACGACTCGGGACATGGAGTTTTTAGACATGGACGGGCAGAGGAAACGGATACACGCCATGGTACAAACTCCGGCAGGCAACCACAAGCAAATCGCATCCAGATGCCATAAGCTCAATCACATGCGAATAATACTGCACGTGGCGATGTCGAATGCCGGAAAATGGCTTCCTAAAGGGCTTCCTGCCAGTGATGCGAAGGCGGCTTTACTACGGAACTCTTGCGAATAGCCCGACTGCAATCAAAAGCCCAGGAACATCCGCACCGCGATTTCGGGTGCGCCGTCTGGCGGACGACGGATGTAAATCAGAAATGTTTTTTTAATTTCAGTCAATGCTACAGCCCTAAGTTCGCATGCATGCGATGCACTCCGCATAATGACTTTCGAAGCGTATTCGCAATCTGCCCGACAGGCAAAATGAAGCTCATACACATGTGCTTCAGCGGACGCGCGTCCACGGCGGACGGGGCCGGCAAAACGCTGCATGGCAGCGCTGCCGGCTGGCCAGCCAGAGCCAAAGCTCAAAGAGATGGCGAGCCCTTGTCTCTGCGGGAAACCGACGGTCCGTCACGTACCGAATGCAAAAGATCCGATGCAACGGCTACAGCTTGTTCTCGGCCGCTTATTTTTTACCGGCAGCTGTACGGCAGGCCAAAGTTCAGGTTGAGACGCGTCATTGACAAATACATTAAAATAAATTATAAAATTAAAAGAGCGCAAGGCGATAGAAAGCCCGGATACATACGCTACGCAGGAGACTGCCGCCGTTTCGTCCGGGACGCATTGTGACGGTGAAGCAGGGGCATCGCGGGAAGATCAGACAGATGCGGATTCCAGATGTGAAGAACGGCGCCCTCATACGGCGCGTTTGCAGGAAGCCGGAGCGACTCTCGTCTGCAAAAGTCCAGCCAGATGCGCGACGCGTTTTTTCGGCTACGCACTCGTATTTCCGGGCGTACGACTGCCTACTTGAGGGGATGAGGGAAGATCAGACAGATGTGATTTTTTACGCGCATCATGCGGCGCCGGTACGGCGAGTGTGGTGTGGAAGGTGATCGGCCGTGCAAAGGCCAAAGTTCAGACAGATGCGAAAGGCATCGTGGAAAAGCTGAATTCTGCGTTTTTGGCACTGCGAAACGGAAGTTCAGAAACTTGCACTGCACAACATAGACATTTTTCGAAAACTCTGCTAAAATTAAGCATAGTTAAGTTACAAGAACACGGTACGCACTAACGCGCGCCAAAAACAAAAACCAAAAACATGTCCGTCCGCGACACACGATTGGCCGATGTACGACGCCTGCTGAAGCAGGCCGTCGAGCTCGAGCTGAGCGCCGGAGCGGTGCAGCGTTTGAAGTGGTTCTTGTACACACTCGAACACGACAACAACGTCAGCCTGGCCTGCCGTCACTTCGGCATCGCCCGCTCGACGTTCATGCGTTGGTGGAACCGCTTCGACGCTGCGGACACGTCGAGCCTGGAGGAAGCGTCGCGCCGGCCGCATGCCGTGCGCGCGCCGGAGACCGATGCCCGGACGGTGAGCGCCATCCGCGAATTGCGCATGGCTCATCCGACCACCGGCAAGGTCGGCATTCACGCCATGCTGCGCGAGATCTACGGCATCGAGGCTTCGGTCTCGACCGTCGGCCGCGTCATCGCACGGCACAAGTTGTTCTTCGCTGAAAAAGCCTCGCACCAACAGAAGCGCGGCGACACTGAAACCGCAACGGGCACGGAGCGCGATACCACCGCAATCAACACGACGCAGCTCACCCCTGCGTCTTCTTCGGACAACGGCGAGGACCCGCTCTCCCTGCTCCCGCTTCCTCCCCTGCCGACTTCGTAGGCCCCATGCGACGCTTCGTCACCAGCATCGGCTTGGCCCTCCTGGCGCTCACTCTGAGCGCACCGGCCGCCATGGCGCAGGTCAGCGCGTCGTTCCAGCTGCAGGGCGGCATGAGCGACGACTCGGCGGCATCCCCCGGCACGGCTGCCAGCTTCCGGCAAGGCAACAACGGCGTCACCTGGAATGATGCCGAGCTCAGCAGCCCAAGCTTCACTCTCACCAACTCGAACGCAGCGGGTGCGACCGGAGGCACGACCGGCGGAACCACGGGCGGTTCGACCGGCGGCACCGGCGGCTCGGGAAACACCGGTAACGGACAGGCGACCGGCGGCGGCCGTCATACGACTCCCCCTGTCGTCAGCCCGGTTTCTTCTTCCGCGTCGTCGGCAAGTTCGGCTGGAGGCTCGGCATCCAGCAAGCCCCGCACGCGCCCCGTCGGCAAGCCCGCCGCTCCGGGCGTACCCGCGGTACCGAATGCCGTAAATCCCGACAACCAGCCCGCCGACGAGTCGCCAAGTCCGGAGCTTCACATCCCCGGTATCTCCACCCTGCTCGCCAGCGATACGATCGGCCGCGCCATCGTCCGCGGCATGCCGCAGGCCAATGCAACGCTCCGCTTCTTCGATGTCGTGGATCCGGTGACGGCACCGGCAACCATGCTGCATGCGGCCGCGATCGAGGACGAGCACGCGATCGCACACGGCGCCGACATCTTCGGTCTGGTGCGTCGCCAGCAGCACGGTACCGTGCCGACCCCGTTCGGACAGCGTGGCCCGGAACACGGCGCGCTGCTCGGGATCGAGGCCGGTCGTGAGTTCATCGAGGATCAGCAGGTCCGGGTCACCGATCAGCGCCTGCGCGAAC
>DAORHV010000064.1:0-6519 GCA_035438175.1 Candidatus Peribacteria bacterium | reverse complement strand
CTGCCCGTGCAGCGCGAGCGCAGCCGCCGCGGCGGTGCCGCCAAATCCGGAGCCTCGTCGGTGATCGACATGCTGCGCAACATCCCCGTACCGTCGTTCGCCGCCATCAAAGCGCCGGCTGGCGTGCGCAACGCCATGAAGGGCAAGGCCAAGAACATGAAGGGCAACATGAGCACGTTCATCGACAAGTTCGCCTCCGACCTGCGCGATCCGGACCGCAAGCGCCGTGCGCATCTGCTGCTGCTGGCCGGAGCCGCCGCCGTGTTCATCATCGCCTGGATGACCATCCAGCTGTCGCTTTCCAGCCAGAAGAGCCAAAACCGCGGCGAGCTCGCCGCGCTGGTGAAGCAGATCAATACCGATATCCAGACGGCCGACAACCGTCAGCTGGCCGGCGACGCCGACAGCGCCAACGCCATCCTGCAGCGCGCAGAAGACCGCGCCCGCCAGGTCATGAGCAACGAGAGCGGGTTATTCCGCAGCGAGGCACTGGAACTGCTGGACCGCATCAAGTCCAAGCGCGAGGAAATGAACAAGGTTGTGCGCGTCGTGCCGCCCCGCGTGATGGCCAACCTGAGCGCCAAGAAGCCCGACATCGTCGCCCAGGGCTTCATGGGATTGCCGAACGGCGAGTTCATCGTCTACGACCGCCAGGACCTGTACCGCGTGTCGCTCAACTCCGTGGAGCCCAGCGACCGCATCTCCAGCGAGGAGCTGCTGCTGGAAGGCGTGGTATTCCCGCGCTTCCAGAGCCGCGTGTTCCTGACGACCGGCAACAGCATCATCGAGCTGATCAACGGCCAGCCCATTACCATGAAAACAGAGGATCCGGCCGGCTGGGTTACCGGCGTCGACCTGAAGACGTACCTGCGCTACCTCTACATCCTGTCGCCCGAACGAAAGCAGATCTACAAGTACGAGCGTCTCTCCAGCCGCTACGGACCGCCGGCCGAGTACAACGTGAACGGCGATCTCACTGGTGCGCTGGATATGACCATTACGGGTCCGGCGTACGTGCTGAAAGACGTGTCGGTCGGCAAGGCTCAGGGGGAGCCGGGAGCGCGCGAGGTCCTGAAGCTGCTGCGCGGCGAGAAGCAGCCGTTCACCATCCGCAATCTGCCGCCGGGAGCCCTGGACGGCGTCACCAAGATCTTCAAGTCGTCGGCCACCGGCAACTTCTACTTCATGGACCCGGACAACAAGCGCATCGTGGTGACCACCAACGACGGCGATCTGGGCGACTCGCTCTACCTGAAGCAGTTCGTGCTCGACTCCGACCAGGTCGGCAAGCTGAAAGACCTGTACGTCGATGAGAGCGACACGCGCCTGTACGTGCTGGACGAGAAGAAGCTGTACGCCATCGATCTGCAGTCGAACTAAAGAATTCCGAAGAAACCGGGCGATCCGAGGAATGTCCTTTGCTGTATCCTGCACGCATGAAAGTGATGATTTTCGGAACGTTCGACAAGTTTCATCCCGGCCATGAGTTCGTGCTGAGGGAGGCACTGAAGCGCGGCGACGTCACCGTCATCGTGGCACGCGACGCCAACGTGGAGCGCATCAAGGGGAAGGCCCCGCGCTACGACGAACGCGTCCGGGTGGCCGCAATCAAGACCGCGTTCCCGGCGGCCAACGTGCGGCTGGGCGACGACGCGGATTTTTTATCGCCGGTGCGCAAATTCGCGCCGGACCTCATTTTGCTCGGCTACGACCAGCGGCTGCCGCCCGGCGTTTCGGATGCCGATCTGCCGTGCGCGGTGGAACGTCTGCCGGCGTTCGAACCGCAAAAATACAAAAGCAGCCTGCTTGACAATTAAGGCTCCCGGAGCCGTTTTCTTGTGATTTCAGGCGTTTTTTGGTATACTGGATCAAATACTTTCCCCCTCCCGTTCCATGGCTGCCAAAGCTACGACGAAGGTTCTGCTGACCAAAGAGGAGCAGGCGCTTCTCACCAAACTCGCGCCCAACGTTCAGGCGCTCTTTAAAGACCGCGTCGAGAGCGAAGTGCTCGATTCCTACGAGTCCGAAGAAGAGTTGGTGGACCGCTTGTCGAAGACGTCGTACGACAAGTATCCGGAGGTGAAAGCCATGCTCGACAAACTCATGACCAGCGGCAACCTGGACGATTTCGACATGGAGGCCATGCCCGACGGCGCGCTCGACGTGCTGCTCTTCAGCATCGGCGCCTGCGGCATCTCCGCGCTGGTGGAACTGTCTTTGCAGGACACCGAATTGGACGCCGACGCCGCCGAGGCGATCGCCGCCCTCACCAAGGCCCGCCACCGCGTGCTGACCGTGAATTCCGGCAAGTAGTCCGTCCCTTTCCCACCCGCTTCCTCCTCTCCACCATGCCTACGCCTCGCAATGAAATCCTCAAAGATTCCGCTCCGGAACAGAAAAAGGGTGTCCTGAACCACTTGAACCGCCACAAGGGCAAGTATCTGCTCGGATTGGCCGCGCTGGTCGCCGGCGGCGGTACGTACGCGCTGGGTAAAGCCGGCCTTGGAGGCCATTTGGCCACCGGCGCGAACAACATGTTCATGCGTAACTCCCCCGAATGGCTTACGAAGACCGCCCGCCAGGTTTCCAGCGTCGCAGGGACGCGCTTCGTGAACCTTGTGGATCAAGGCATTCTTCGCCGCCCCGCCCCCGGCGGCTTCCCGGCCGAGCACGTCCGCAAGAACATCGCGGAAGGCCGCGGCCCAGGCGAAGATTAAATCCTGCCGTCCAAACCGCCCGGGAGGGCGGTTTTTTTATGCCTGGCGGCGGCCGGAGAGCGCTTCGCGCAGCGTGACCTGGTCGGCGAATTCGATGTCGGCACCCATGGGCAGGCCGTGGGCAAGGCGCGTGATGGTCTTCACCTTCCCGGCCAGCTGCTGCTTGATGTACGTGGCGGTCGCTTCGCCCTCCACGTCCAGGTTGGTGGCGATGACGATCTCGCCGATGGCGCCGTCTTTGCAGCGGTCGATGAGCTCCTTCAGGCGCAACTGCTCGGGTCCCATGCCGTCGATGGGGGACAGCACGCCGTGCAGCACGTGGTACACGCCCTTGTAACCGGCCTTCTCGAAGGCGATGACCTCCAGCGGCTCCTCCACCACGAGAATGGTGCCCGCGTCGCGCGTGGAGTCAGCGCAGGTCTCGCAGAGGTCTTCCAGCGTGATCATCTGGCATTGCTTGCAGTACTTCAGGTCGCGCTTCAACGCGAGCAGCGCATTGCCCAGCGCGTCGGGCGACGCCTTGGACGAGCGCAGCAAATGGAACGTCAGGCGTTCGGCTGACTTGGGCCCCACGCCCGGCAGCTTGCTGAATTCCTCGATGGCCTTCTTGATTTGCGGCGGAAGCAGACTCATGCGGGGGCATGGTAAAGCGGAACGCGGAAAAGCAACATCCGAAACTTAGAGATCCCGGCCCGAGCGCAGGCGGCGGTCCATGTCGCGTTCTTTTATTTTCTGGCGCTTGTCCAAACGCTTGCGGCCGCGTCCGAGCCCGATGAGTACCTTGATGTACTTCCCGGCATGGACTTCCAGCGGGATGATCGCCATGCCCTTTTCGGCCGACGCGCCGATCAGGCGGTTGAGCTCCGACTTTCGCAGCAGTAACGGACGGTCGCGTCCGGGGTCGTAGGCGTCCAGGCCGTTTGCGAATTTGTACTGCGCGATTTTAGCCGCCTTCAGGACCGGGGTGCCGCGCAAAAACGACACGTACGATCCGGTCAGACTCACCTGTCCGAGCCGGCACGATTTCACTTCGGGGCCGGTGAGAACCAGTCCCGCTTCCACCGTTTCGACGATCTCGTAGTCGAATCGGGCCTTGCGGTTCTGCGCCACGGTCTTCATGCAACCAGTTTAGCAGCCTTTTCAGGCTTTTCCTCGTCTGGATGCGGTGAAATTGATGTCCAGAGTAGTTGACAACGCTCTATAATGTATTGTATTATGACCAGGCCAACATTACGGATTTCCCCGCAAGGGGGGCATTCTCCTCGTGAGACGTGCAGCAGTCCCTCGTTGGTACATGAGGCTTCGCATCCCTGAGGACGACGAACGATTCGTCACCAGAGATGCGGGGCCTCGTTTTAGGTTATCGAAGCAGCGACAGGTACCACTGCGCGGCGCCCAGGAACGATACGAACGTGCCGGCCGCGATGAACGGCGCGAACGCCAGGCGGGTGTTTTTGAGGCGAACGGTTCCGGTCAGCAGCAATGCCCCCGCGAACGCAGCGCCGATGCCGTATGCCAGCACCAGCATGGCGACGGTGGGTGCGAAACCGAGCCACAGCCCGAGTGCGCCGGCCAGCAAGATGTCGCCGCTGCCCACCCACTTGCCGCGGCTCAGCAACCACTGCCAGCCGAACCATCCGGCGCCGGTGGCCATGCCGAGCACGGCATCCCACCACGAACCGTACAGCGCCACGGAGAGAACGGCGGCTACGGCGATGACGATACTGAAGACGTCCGGGATCTGGCGGTGCCGGGCATCCACGATGGCGGTGACGAGCAGCATGTACAAAATGACCCCCGACAACGCGGCCAGCAGCGGCGCGTCGGGGATGCGGGCGTAGGCGAACAGGAATACCCCTGCGGACGCCAGTTCCACCAGCGGGTATTGGGGGGAAATGGGCTTGCCGCAATGGCGGCACTTACCGCCGAGCATCACGAAGCTGGCCACCGGGAACAGGTCGTACCAGCGCAGCACTTTCTTGCAGCGCGGGCATTTGGAGCGGCCGCCGACCCAGTTCTTGGAGCCGTACCGCAAAATCAGCACGTTGGCGAAACTCCCCAGGACGAGACCGAACGCCGCGAACAGCGGAACGAAAAAGCCACTCGACATGGAGCGTATGCTACTGCGAACCGGGGGAATTTCCTACCGCGAGAGCATCGCGACGAGACGTGCGCGGCGCATCGGATCGGACAGCGCCATGCCGGCGCAGGCGGCGAGCGCGAGAAGGACGAGTAGATTTTCGCGCGCGCCGGAACTGGTAAGTCTCTTGGCTTTGGGCGGGTTCACGACCGACTTCTCCATCAGCGGCGCGCCGGAGTGCATGGCGGGCTGGTCGGCGGAAGCGACGGTCGTGACGTCGGCTGCCGACGACGGTGCGGCGGCGAGCGCCGGGTTTTCCTTCACGGCCTTCACAAGTTCGGCCAGATCCACCGGAGCCGGAGCGGTCTTGGCGGCGATGTTGGCTGCCAGCGTGCTTTCGCGCAGCTGGCGGTTGGCCTCGGCGCGCTGGGCCAGGCGGGTCAGCTGGTCGACCGGCTGACCGTTGTTGCCGGCATAGACGGGCGCGGCGGCGTGCACGGTCTGGCTGGTGTCGAATTGGGACAGCTGCTGCTGGCGGGCCATGAGACGCTCCTGCGTGTGCTGCTCCAGCTGGGTGGCCGGAACGGACGGCTGCACCACGGCGGCATACTGCTTCATCTGGTCGGCCACGGCCTGGGCGTGCTGGCCGAGGCGGCGGGCGGTATCGTCATCGATGGTTGTGTGCGAGGTGGCGACTTCGCCGGCGTTCTCCGAAATGGTGGTGTTCGGCTGCACGAGCATGCCGGCCAGCTTCAGGTTGCCGAGCTGCTCGAAGCCCACGTACAAACCACCGGCAACGATCATGCCGACGGACGCGCCTGCCAGCTGGCGGACGGTGTGGGATTTGAAGATGTTTGTCTTGAATGACATCGGATCATTGTAGCATATTTCGGCTTTTCCCACAACGCAGGCGGGCGGCGGCGTGATTTATGCTGGTTTCATGACGTTCGCGACGACCATCGGCGTGTTGGGCGCCGCGCTGCTCTTACTGGCCTTCATCCTGAACCAGCTGCATGTCTGGAAGGATGAGTATTTCATCTACGACCTGTGCAACATGGTCGGCGGCGGTTTGCTGGTGTGGTACGCGCTTCTGCTGTCCAGCTATCCGTTCGCGGTGCTGAACGGCGTGTGGGGTCTGGTGTCGTTGAAAGACGTGGTCACGGACTACCGGCGCAACCGACGACGCACCACGCGCGGATTCTTCCGCAAATGGATGCAGTGATCCTTTCTTCCTCCCCACCCATGCTCGAGAAACTACTCATGCCCGTCGTCTTCCTGGCCGCCCAGTTCCTGGTGTCGTGGTACGGCTGGTTCACCGGCAAATTGCCCGCGTCGGGATCGTTCCTGGGATTCTCGTACGACTCCATGCTGGTGCGGTCCGTCGTGACGCAAATCGAATTCCTCTGGGTGCTCATCATCATCAACGCGTTGTTCAGCTACGGCTTCCACCTGGGCTTCGCCAACTACAAAAACTTCATCGTCATCGCGGCGCTGTGGATCGCGTCCGGCCCCGTCGCGGCGCTGGCGTTCAACATGATCGTGGCGCACGAGCGCATCGATTGGCCGATCATCGCCGGGCTGGCGTTCATCGTGATCGGAGCGGTGCTGGTCATTGCCCACGCCGACATCCGCGCGCTGTTAGTTCGCTAACGTCCCGGTCTGGAATTCCTCGGATGACGACGACGATTCGGACATCGCCGGAACTTCCTCGATGGGCTGCAG
>DAORHV010000063.1:0-6565 GCA_035438175.1 Candidatus Peribacteria bacterium | reverse complement strand
AATCGTCTTTTCTGCTATACTGAAGCCAATATCCACATCAAGCCCCCATGCAAACCCCTCCCGGAGAAGCCTTCCCGTTTTCCACCGTGCCGGCCACCGAATCCGCGGTGAAGACCGAGGCGCAGACCAAGGAGTCCGAAGCGGCCGCGAAAGAAACCGCCGTTCCCGCCGAGGCGGGCCGACGCGTGACGCTCATCGAGCAGTTCATGCGCAACCGTCCGGGCAGCAAGGGCGCCCGTTTCCTGGGATTCATGGACGCCATCAAGGCGTTGTTCGTCTCGCCGACCGGGCCCGACGGGCGCCGCCAAATCAGCGGGAACCGCAGTCTGGGCATGGCCAATTCGCTCATGGGTATCTTCGCCGCGTTCAAAGGCGAAGCGCCCGCCGGACTTCGCGACCAAATGGGACTGCCGCCTGTCGGAAACACTCCTGCATCCGACGAGACGGTTCCCCCGCCGGTACGGCCGCTGTAGGTCCTACTGACGTTCTTCCGGGCCCTCGCCCCATTTTAGTTTGGTGCGCAGCGTGGCGAAGAACGTGTCTTCTTTGCGGCGCACGAAATGCACCGACTGTTGGGCGATAGTCGCGCGGACGCGGTCGCCGCGCTTCAGCGTCACATACGTCTGGCCGTCCAGCGTCAGGCTGACCTGCACGTCGCTGAATTTGTTCTGCTTGGTGAAGATCGTGACCTCGATCACGTGGTCCGACGGCAGCACCAGCGGCTTCTGCGAAAAGCTGTGCGGATTGATGGGCGTCAGGATGGTCGCGTGCAGCTGCGGGTGCACCACCGGTCCGCCGGCCGCCAGCGAGTAGGCGGTGGACCCGGTCGGCGTGGCGATGATGACGCCGTCGGCGTGGAACGTGGTCAGCGGGTCGCCGTTCACACACGTCTGCAAATCGATGAGACGCGAAATGGCGCCCTGCGAGATGACGGCTTCGTTCAGCACGCGGCCATGGAACAATTCCTTCTTGCCGCGGTACGCCACGATATCGAGCATGCCGCGCCGCTCCGAGATGCCTTTGCCGCAGAGCAGCAGCGGAATCAGCGTGGGCGCTTCGTCCACCGATACTTCGGACAGGAATCCGACCGTGCCGCGGTTCACCGACAAAATCGGCACGTGCATCTGCGCGTCGGGCATTTCGCGTACGGTGCGCAAAATGGTGCCGTCGCCGCCCACCACTACCAGCAGATCCAGCTTGGTCTTCTCGTCGTAGTGTTTGCACTTGCTGAGTGATTTAATGCGGCAGCGCTCGGGGTCCAGCAGCAGCGTGGCACCGGTTTTCAGAATGGTTTCGCCCACGATGCGCAGGCCTTCGTCGCGCTCGGCCAGATCCGACCGCGCGGTCAGCCCGATGGTCTTGTACTGGAGTTGCACGGCCCCAGCCTACCACGTTCCGGGCGGCGGCAGGTCTTTTCCGGGTCCACGATGGGCAATGAATGGCTTGTGCAAGCGCCTGGGAAGGGGTGTACGAGGGGGTGACAGCCGGGGCGGTTTTTGGTACCCTGTGTCCGATGTTCGACAAGCTCCTCCGCGGCCTGAAATCCATGGAACTCGAGGACCAGATTCTGCATGCCGGCGTGCTCGTCACGGCGGTCGGAATCTTCTTCCCGTGGTTCGGGGACCAGCGCTTCGGCACGTCGCAGATCTGGAGCGGATTCGATTACTACACCGGCTACATCGGCTGGGTGGTGTTCCTGCTGCAGTTGTTCATGATCGTCATCACCCTGTCGCCCATGCTCGGCGGCCCGGTGATCGTCCGCAAGTCGGCGCGTCCCGGCATGCGTTTCGCGCTGTGCAGCGTGACGGTCGTGCTGTTGGCCGCCGCCTTCAGCGTATTGCTCAAAATCACCTTTGAGATTTCCGGCGCCGACATCCGCATGGGCATTTACCTGTCGCTGGTCGGCAGCTTCGTCGCGTTGCTGTATGCTTTCCTCCGTCAGCAACAGCACGAGCGCAGCAAGGTGCACGAACTGTTCCACCACCCCGACGAAAGCGCCGTGAAGAAGCGTCCGCCGACGCCGGCCGAACCGGACGCGCACGCTCCCCCGCCTCCCCCTCCGCCTCCCCCGCTGCAGCCCGAGGACCATAACCTTTTCTCCTGATCATGACCGATCCGCAACCCGAAGCACGGCAGTACAAGGACGATGACCTCGTCTACGTGGACCCCGAGACCCGCACGGTCGTCGGTCTCGTGGAATTCAGCAAGAACGACAATCCCAAGTCCAAGGCGTACGTCATGCCTCCGCCCGAACCGGTGGACCCCAAGGCGACCGGCAAGAAGGCCCGCACCGGCGGCTGGCACCGCAAGCACTACCCGTGGGGCACGTACCGCAGCATGAAGCGCATCTACAAGCTGGAAGGCAAAATGAAGGACGCCGAGCCCAACCGCACGCTGGAAGAAGTGCTGCCGAAGGCGCTGACGCAGGCGTTTTGGAACGACTAAGAAAGACTCCTAGGACTCCTAAAAAAACGGCCTGCGGGCCGTTTTTTCGACTCCAAAGACTCCAACGAAAAAGCTTGGACTTGCCTGCGGAGTCCAAGGAGTCCTTGGAGTCGTCGGAGTCTTATTTTCCGCTCAATACCTCCGCCACGCGCTTCACTTCTTTCTTCGCTCCGATGATCAGCGGCGTGCGCTGGTCCACGTCGTGGATCTTCACGTCCAGCACGCTGGTCTTGCCGTCGCTGGAAGCGCCGCCGGCCTGCTCCATAAGGAACGCGAACGGTCCGCATTCGAACAACAGGCGCAGCTTGCCGTTGGGATACTTGCTGCCGCCGATGTTGGTGAAGATGCCCGCACCCTTAATGAGCATGTGGTGGATATCCGGCACCATGCCGCCCGAATAGCGCAGCGTGTGGCCTTCATCCAGCCAGAGGTTCATCATTTTGCGGTAGGCGGGCGTATCCACCACCGCGCGCAGGTTGCCCGGCGCGTAGGTCTTCACTTCGTCGCGCATGGTCAGGTTTTTCTGGAGCAGGATGAACTCGCCGACTTCATTCAGGTAGAACGCATGCGTTCCCTTGCCGGTCGTGTAGACCAGGATGGTGCGCGGGCCGTACACCACGTACAGCGCGGCGACCTGGTCGCGCGGCGTCTTGCCCATCACGTCTCCTTTTTCGTAAATGCCGAAGATGGACCCGATGGCCAAGTTGGCGTCCACCAGCGACGAGCCGTCGAGCGGATCGAACACCACCAGGTATTTTCCTTCGTCGTTCAGTTCCTGGATCATCGCCTCCTCTTCGGACGCGATGCTGTGCACCAGGCGGCTCTCGCAGAGCTCGCCCTTGATGATGTTGTTGCTGAGCACGTCGAGTTTCAACTGTTCCTCGCCGAACGTGTTCGACGAGCCGGCCAGACCCAGGTCCGTGGTGCGGATGGCGTTGTGCACGTATTTGCAGCCGCGTGAGATGTCCAAAACGAGGTGGCGCAGCGGGTCCGGTGCGCCGCTTGCGAACAAGTGGTGGTTGAGCGAAATGCGGGTCGGAAGGACGCAGGTGGCCATAAAGGTTGCGAGGAAATTACAGCATACCGCCGACGCGGTTGACGATTTCGGTCACGCGCATGGCGTAACCCCACTCGTTGTCGTACCAGCTGAGCAGCTGCACGAGCGTTCCGTCGATGACGGCGGTGGAGTCCATGTCGATGGTGCTCGAGTGCGAATCCGACACGAAGTCGGCCGACACGAGCTGGTCCTTTTCCATGCCCAGAATTCCCTTCAGCGGGCCGTTGGCGGCGGCCGCGAGCGCGGCGTGCACTTCCTCCACGGTGGTCTTGCGTTTCACTTCCATGGCCAGATAGGCGGCCGAGACGTTGGGCACTGGGACGCGCAGCGCCATGCCGTCGATCTTGCCCTGCAGATGCGGGAAGATTTTCGCGCAGGCTTTCACGGCGCCGGTGGTCGACGGGATGATGGACAACGCGGCGGCGCGGGCGATGCGGACCTTGGAGCTGTCGGTGGAGTTGTCGAGCAGGTTCTGCGACGTGGTATAGGCGTGCGTGGTGCAGACCAGCCCCTTCAGGATGCCGAACTTCTCGTCCAGCACCTTCATGACCGGGGCGATGCAGTTGGTGGTGCACGAAGCCGCGCTGACGATGGGCAACGCACTCTTCAGCATGTCGTCGTTCACGCCGCGGACGATCATGGTGGTGTCGTCTTTGGCCGGCGCGGTGATGACCACCGCCTTGGCTCCGGCATCCAGATGCGGCTTTGCGAGCTCGCGTGTGCGGAATTTGCCGCTGGCTTCCACCACCACGTCCACGCCGAGCTTCTTCCAGGGGCACTTGCCCGGATCGCGCTCGCGGATCACGTGCACCGGCTGGCCGTTCACCAGCAGGTGGTCGCCGTCGACTTCGACTTGTCCGCCGAAGCGCCCGTGCAACGTGTCGTACTTCAAAAGGTATTCGCGCATCTTGGCGTCGCTGGACGCGTTGATGGCGATGACGCGGGCTTCCGAACCGAAATGTTCGAGCAATTGGCGATGGACGATGCGCCCGATGCGTCCATAGCCGTTGATGGCGACGTTCAACATGAGTGGATGATACATGAAACGGATTGGGGTTCAATTAAGGACGCCGAGGGCTCCCAAGACGCCGAAGAATTCCCTTCTTTGGAGTCCTGGGAGTCGTTGGAGTCTTCGGAGTCCTAATGCCGTGCTCTAGCCGTAAATTCCCACCAGCACTCCCAGCAAGGCGGCGAACGCCCCGATGATCCACAGGCGCATGGTGACTTTGCTCTCGCCCCATTCCAGGGCCTCCAGATGGTGGTGGAACGGTGCCGACTTGAACACCTTCTTGCCGTTGCGCAGGCGCTTGCTGGTGAGCTGGATGATGACCGACAGCATCTCGATGACGAACACGAAGCCGATGAGCGGCAGCACGAGCACGCGGTCGATCATGAACGCCATGACCGCCAGCGTTCCGCCGAGCGCCAGCGAACCTGTATCGCCCATGAAGAACATGGCCGGCGGGACGTTATGCCACAAGAACGCCGCGATGGCGCCCGCGACCACGCCGCAGAAGCCAGCCAGCACGTACAGGCCCGACACGTAGGCAATCACGCCGAATGCGCCGAATGCGGCAATCAGCAGGCCTCCCGCCAGTCCGTCCAGCCCGTCGGTCACGTTCACCGCGTTTGCGGTGCCGATAAGAACGAAGATGACGAACGGGATGTACCACAGCCCCAGATCCACCGTCATCGGCAGGTGCAGCGCGGAAGCGAACGGAATGTGCAGGGTGTGATTCCCCAGGCGCACGTAGAACCAGTACGCCGCCAGCGAGCTCATGGCGATGAGGATGAAGAGCTTGGGGCGTGCGTTCAGTCCGCGGCGCTTGCCCTGGGAAATGAGCAGTTTGTACATGCTGCGATCCACGAACTTGCCGCCGAGCGCCAGCAAGAGCAATCCTCCCACGGCCAAGAACACGATGATTGCCAGCACCGAGACCTCGATGGCGATGGACGCCGGCAGGCGCGAGAAATGCTGGAGCGGCGAGAGCGCGCCGTAACTGCGCCACAATATGAACCCGATGCCGCCGATGGCCAGCAAGAGAAGCGTGGCGATGACGCCCTTGATGCGCGGCATGATCTTTCCGATCTGCACTTCGTCGCTGCCCACGATGTTCAAGTAGTCGTCGGCGGCGCCCAGGATGCCGAAACAGACCATCATGGCCAGCGGCAGGTACACCTGGCCGCGCTGCAGCAGCGAGGTGTCCAGCGTTCCGGAGAACGAGAGGGCGCGCGACAGCAGTACGGTAATGAGAATGGACCCCCAGATCAGCAAGCCGCCCATGGTCGGCGTGCCGGCCTTACTCTTGTGGTACGTCAGGAACACGCTGGCCGATCCCCCGTCGACCGCCTCCACGCGCAGCTGCTTGCCCAGTTTGTAGCGGCGCAGGAATCCGATGAACCACGGCGTCAGCGCCAAAGCGATGGCGAACGACAGGAACGTGTAGAACAGGATCTCTCCAAGCGAAAACGGAGGGCGCACGGGAAGGTTGAGCATGCGGTGAGTCTATGTCAGTTCCCCACCATGGCAAATTGCAATTTTCCGCGTTCCGGGGTGCGGCTATTCGTCGTCTCCGCCGGGCACCGACCAGCGCTGGCCGCTGTTGGCGGCGACGTTGGCCTTCTTGGCGTTGCTGATGGCTTTGGTGGCCATGGAGGTGTTCTTGTCCACGTCGTAGAAGCGCATCTGCTCGCGCTTGAACATAAGCTCCACGCGGCCGGTCGGACCGTTGCGGTGCTTGCGGATGTAAATGTCGGTGATGCCCGGGCGGTCGGAGTCCTCTTCGTAGTAATCCTCGCGGTACATCATGAGCACCACGTCGGCGTCCTGCTCGATGGATCCGGATTCACGCAGGTCGGACAGCTGCGGAATGTTTCCGGGGCGGCTTTCCACGGCGCGCGACAGCTGCGACAGCGCCACGATCGGAATCTTCAGTTCGCGTCCGAGCATTTTCAGCGAGCGCGAGATTTCCGAGATCTCCTGCACGCGGTTGCCCACGAAGCTGGAGTTGCCGGTGGTCATGAGCTGCATGAAGTCGATGATGATCATGTCCAGGCCGTGCT
>DAORHV010000062.1:0-6596 GCA_035438175.1 Candidatus Peribacteria bacterium | reverse complement strand
TCATCTTCATCCAGCAATAACAACGGTCTTTCCAGTTCATCGTTCGTCGTCACACGTAACTCCTGCGGCGACCGCTTCGTCCAGTTCGGTGAGGTCTGCGACGACGGCAACACCGTCTCGCGCGACGGCTGCTCCAGCACCTGCCAGATCGAATCGTTGCCGTACTGCGGTAACGGCGCACTGAATGCCGGCGAGGAATGCGATGACGGGAACCTCCGCGAAGGCGATGGTTGCTCGGCGTTATGCCGCTTCGAGCAGGGAATTTGCGGCAACGGACGCCTGGAAACCGGCCGCGGCGAGCAGTGTGACGACGGAGGACGCGCCAGCCTGGACGGTTGCGACGCCAACTGCAAACTGGAACCCACCGCGCAGTGTGGCGACGGCGTCGTGCAGAGTGCAACCGAACAATGCGACACCGGTAATTCCAACGGCAACGGCCCTTCCATGTGCCGTACAAACTGTTTGTTGCCATACTGCGGCGACGGCATTCTGGACTTCAATGAGCAATGCGATGACGGCAACAATTTCAATGGTGATTCCTGCACCGCGCTTTGCGAACAGGCGCGCGCTGCCGCCGTGCAGCCAAACGCCGTGTACGGATCGGTCAACGATATCCGCGACACGAATCCGCAAACGCCCTTAAGCGGCAACGAGTACGTGCGCCGCATTCCGTCGCCGGCAACCACCAAGACCGGTCCGGGCCTGGTGATCTTCCTGGCCTCCGGCGCTGCAGCCGGTATCGGCTTCACCCGCCGGAAGTTCAAAGGACGCGCCTAAGAGGCATTCCGACTCGAATTCAGGCCGGTTTTGCGCTATACTGAGAGGTACACATGAAACGCACACATATCCTTCAGCTGGTCCTCGGCGCCATGGGCATCGTCATTTTTGGCGTCGTACTGACGTTCGCCCGGCTGCAGTTCTCGGAATCCCACGCCACCAACCTTCTCGGTGTGCTGCAGGATGCCCAGCCCGAAGAACAGCAAGCAGAGCGGAAAGCGGCGGATAAGAACAAAAGCGTGGCAGATTACGCCATTCCCATGTATTGTTGCCCGGAGGTCCAAAGCGGCAAGTCCTGCCGCCTGTTCGACAGCATCGATAACCAGAAATGCGGCGTGACCGACGGCAATGGTGAGTTTCACGCCGGTGAGGAATACCAGCCCACCGAAGCCGGTTTCGACGCCTGCGCCAGCGCTTGCGAGGCCCGCTGACGTTGTCTGAAAACCCGTTTTCGTGTATACTTCTCTCGTCATACCAACACTTACATGATCAACCAGTCCAAGATCTTCAAGGCGGTTATCGGTTTCGCCGGAATGCTGGCGCTTATCGTCTTCGCCCACTAATCGTGGTCCGTACGCTCCAGGGCAGACGGCGTGGCACTTCATAATTGGAGGTGCCTGCCTCATACTCGCAGTATGCCCCGGTAGCTCAGGCGGATAGAGCAAGATCCTTCTAAGATCGAGGTCGACGGTTCGAATCCGTCCCGGGGCACCAAAAGAATTCTCATCAGGGTCTTTGAACCTGGTGATTCTTGACAGTAGGAATAAATGTTTTCCGTAAATATTGATCGACTGACCCGAAGGTAAGAGGGGGTTCCGCCGCCCGTCATCATGTGTGTCTCTTCCCCCTCATCTATGACTATTCTCGACAGCAAAGAGTCGAATGACGCCATGAAGCGCACCGCTGCAGCCCAGAAGGCCGCCCGCCAGGCCGCATTGGACAAAGCGGTGGCCGTGCAGGAGCAGAAAGCCGCCTACGCCGAGCGCGCGGCAGCGCAGGAGCAGAAGACGGCCAATGCCATCCGCGCCAATACGCCCAAAGTGTAATTGCTGGCCTGCCAAAGCGCTCCGTTCCTGGTATACTGTTCGTAATGGAAGCCACTCAAACCACGTCCCCCGAAAACGAAACGGCTGATCAGCGCGACATCCGTCTGAACAAGGACGTCGCGGCGTTCAGCTACGTGTGGATCATGTCGGTCATCGTCTTTGCCAGCCGCCGAGATTCGCCGTACATCCAGTACCACGCCAAGCAGGCCTGCATCCTGTTCATTTTGAGTATCCCGGTGGCCATGATCCCGTTCTTCGGCCGCTACCTGGTGTTCCTGGTGCTGGCCGGCATGCTGCTCGGATTCATTAACGCCGCCAACGGCCGCCGCGAGGAATTGCCGTTCGTGGGCAAGCTTGCCACCGGCGAGATGAAGCCCAAGGACATCTGGAACCAGGCCAAGCCGTACATCGACAAGCTGATGCATATCTTCGGCCAGATCTTCAAGAAGCCGGAACATGCCGACAAAAAGAAAGATGCTCCGGCCGCCGACGCGAAACCGGCTCCCGCACAGGCATCCCCGGCGCAACCCGCCGCTCCGGCCGCGCCGGTGATCGGCATGCCCGAGCCGCCCGCGGCACCGCCCGCTTCGCCGCTCGACAACTCGGCGCCGAAGCCGTAATCTCCAAGCAATGCCGAAATCCTACGAACGCATCCTGTTGAAACTCTCGGGCGAAGCCCTGTCCAACGGTGATTTCGGTTTCGATTACTCCAAACTCCACGACATTGCGCTTCAGATTAAGCAGGTGGTCGAGAAGAACATCCAGGTCGTCATCGTCATCGGCGGCGGCAACATCTGGCGTTACCGCGACACCACCGAGTCCGGCATCGAGCGTACCGCCAGCGACGCCATGGGCATGCTTGCGACCATCATGAACGCCGTCGCGCTGCAGTCCGCCCTGGAGAAGATCGGCTGTTTCACGCGTGTGTGTTCGGCAATCAACGTGCCGCAGTTGGCCGAGCCGTACCTGCGCCGCCGCGCCGAACGTCATCTGGAGAAGAAGCGCGTGGTGATCTGCGCCGGAGGCACCGGAAACCCGTTTTTCACCACAGATTCGGCCGCCGCCCTGCGCGCGCTCGAACTCGAGTGCGACGCGTTGCTGAAGGCTTCCAATGTGGACGGCGTGTACGACAAAGACCCCAACAAGCACAAAGATGCCAAGCGTTACGACACCGTCACGTTCCAGGAAGTCATCGAGAAGAACCTGAAGGTCATGGACCAGTCGGCGTTCAGCCTGTGCCGCGACGGCAACCTTCCCATCATCGTCTTCAACTTCAACAAGCAAGGCGCGTTGCTCGATGCCGCCATGGGCAAGAGCGTCGGAACCGTCGTGCGCGGATAGGGGAGGGGATTGGTTGTGCGTGCACGGTGTGCTAGCATCGTTTCACTATGGCTCACCCAGCACTCGCGGCGTTTCAGGATCATGTCCAGAAGACGCTGGAACACCTGCAGCAGGAATTCAGTAAGCTCCAGACCGGCCGCGCCAACGCGGCGGTGCTCGAGCACATCAGCATCGAGGCCTACGGTCAGCGCATGGAGCTCAAGGCGGTCGCCAGCATTTCGGTGCAGGACGCCCGGTCCATCGTCATCCAGCCGTGGGACAAGACCGTGCTCGGCGCCATCGAGAAGGCGCTGCAGGTTTCGGATCTGGGCGTCAGCCCGGTCAACGACGGCGTGGTCATCCGCCTGAATTTCCCGGCCATGACCGAGGAGCGCCGCAAGCACATCGTGAAGGTGGTCGGCACCCTGGCCGAGGAAGCCAAGATCCGCATCCGCAAGGACCGCCAGACCGCGAACGACATCATCAAGGACATGGCCGACGAGGACGAGAAGGAGCGCGCTCAGAAGGAGCTGCAGAAGATGGTCGACGACGCCAACGCCAAAGTCGTGTCGCTGGCCGCCGCCAAGGACAAGGAAGTCATGACGGTCTGACACGCTTCGTCTTCACGGTCGCGTCCGCCGATGGTAGCATCCGCGCATGAGAAAGCCGCTGATCGCCATCCCCAGTTTTCCCGGCAGCAACGGAGAGGTGGATAACATGCGTGTGCTGCGCCGCTGCGGTTTCGAGTGTTTCGTGTTTCGTTGGAACGACTCGCTGGACAAACTGAAGGATGTGGACGGCTACTTCTTCGGCGCGGGTTTCAGCTACGAAGACCGCGGCCGCTCGGGTATGGTCGCCGCTCGCGACCCGCTGTTTCGGCACATGCATGCCGAAGCCAAGAAGGGCAAAGTCATCGTCGGCAACTGCAACGGCGCCCAGGTGCTCATCGAGAGCGGACTGGTGCCGGTCGGCGACGGCCTGCGCATGTCGCTGGCCCACAACGCCATTCAATCCGAAGACGGGAAATGGATCTCGCCGGGCTTCCTGAACGAATGGATCTGGATCACGCCAGCCTGCGCCAAGGACCGCTGCGCCACATCGGACTGGGAGGGCTCCATGCACATCCCCATCGCCCACGGCGAGGGCCGTTTCGTGACGAAAGACCCCGAGCTCATTCAGGAACTGGAGAAGAACGGCCAGGTCGCGTTCCGTTACTGCGACGCCAAGGGCAAGGCCTCGGACGAGTCTCCGGTGACGCCCAACGGCTCTACCGGCGGCATCGCCGGCGTGTGCAGCCCCGAAGGCAACGTGGTGGCCATCATGCCGCACCCCGAGCGCACCGAGCTGGGCGACCCGTACTTCCTGTCCATGCGCACCTGGATCGAAAAGAAGCGCGGACTGAAGACCACCGTGAAGTTCGGTCCGGCCAAGGATTTCTCGGCCGTGAAGAACCGCACTCCTAAACCGGTGGAGCTGTTCATCGACACCGTCATCACCAACAACGAGGAGCGCACCGTGGAGCAGGCCGCCAAGCGCATCCGGCCCGAGCTGAAGCTGAAGCAATACCGTTACATCGGCATGAAGGACGCCGACGCCTGCAAGACCGCCCTGTCGTCGCTCTCCACGTTCAACGCCAACAAGGAAATCGCCTACGTCCGCGAGCGCGGCCAGTTCTTCCGCTGGAACAGCGACAAGAAGACCATGGAGAAGCGTGACGGCGCGCTGTTCAAGGGTATCGCCTTGCTGCGCGTGAACGAGCCGGACACCGGCGCGGGGGCGTTCGGCGAAGGCAGCGACACCGGCATCTGCTACGACTGCCGCGATGTGGACGAGCAAGCAATGGAGTCCAAGGAGCTGCTGGAAGTATTCGGCAACCCGCATGCCTCCACGCTGTTCCGCATGCAGTAAATGGGTGCCCGTGCTCCCATCGCGGTCATCGCACATAACATCCGTTCGCTTTGGAACATCGGGGCGCTGTTCCGCAGTTGCGACGCGCTCGGTATCGACCACGTCTACCTGACCGGCTATTCGGCTGCGCCTCCGCGCCGCGAGATTTCCAAAACCGCGCTCGGCGCCGAGGAGTGGATCCCGTGGACGTATGAACAAGACCCGTTGGCGGTGATTGAGAAGCTGCGCGCGGGCGGCTACGCCATCGTCGGGCTGGAAATCGCGCCCGGCAGCGTTTCGTTGTATGACTATGCCCCCAAAGGGCCGCAGTGCCTGATTTTGGGACACGAGATCCTGGGTGTGCCCAAAGAGCTGCAGGAACGTTGCGATACGATCGTGCACATCCCCATGCACGGCCGGAAGGAATCCCTGAACGTTTCGGTAGCGGCCGGCATCGCCTTGTTCAGCTTGCGCAAGCCAGCCGCGGACCGTTGAGTTCTTGTCTGACGGCGGTTGTATGGTACAATCAGGCCGTTTCCACCTTTTTTCGTATGGCTGACCCAACTCCCGCAGGACAGAACCCTCCCCGCCCCGGCGATCCGGTGCCGACCGGCGGCCTCGATCCGTCCCAGGTTTTCGGTTCGGCTCCCATGCCTCCGCCGCGCGCCCCGCAGGGTGCCGCGCCCGCTGGAGCGGGTGCTGCTGCAGGCGCAGCAGGTGCAGCAGGTGCCGGCGCTCCGCCCGTGCAGGACAACAGCCCGCCGCCTCCGCCGGTGGGAACCGTCGCCACGAAGGAAATGGGCTATGACGACGAGGACATCAAAATTTTGGCCGAGGTCGGAACGTACCGTTTCGGCGCAATCACCGCCACACTCAACAACGACAAAATCGTCGTGCCGCCTCACCCGGAGACGAACTTCAATGAACAGGGCTTCCTGACGCTGCTCAGCGGCTCCATTTCGCTGACCCGCGACGAGAAGTGGCGCATCATCCAGGCTATTCCCAAGCTCAGCCAGTTCCAGATCGACGAATTGCAGAAGATCCTACAGGAAGAGCGCGCCAAGTTCGCGCAGCTCTCGCCCAAGCACCTGCGCCACCTGCTCCAGCTGGAGCGCAAACACAGCGAAGACTGGAAAGATCTGCAGTCGCTCTACGTGCAGCAGAACGCCAAGCAGGCCGAGCAGTCGCAGGCCGACGAGATCCGCAAGCAGCTGGGTCTCGGCTGATCAGCCGAAGACGAGCGTCACGCCGTACAAGCCCGCGCCGAGCACAAGCAGCAGCAAGCCGCTGAGCAGCTTTCCGCGCAGCAATTTGTGCAAGGAGCTGAGCGCCAAGAACAGGAAGATGGCGCAGATGAAACGGTAGATGAGCGGCGAAAAGAAGAAGCCCTCCACGATGGGAATATCCCACGGCATCTGGCGTTCAAACGTGTAGTACCCCAGTGCCACGAACAGCATGTACCAGGCCAGCAGCCAGCCGGCGTACAGCCGGATGGTGTCCACTAGCGGATAGTATTTGCCCGGCCCGGTATCGGCCTGCTTTACAGCGGTTGCGGTCGCAGCAGTC
>DAORHV010000061.1:0-6706 GCA_035438175.1 Candidatus Peribacteria bacterium | reverse complement strand
CGCCGACTTCGCCCAGAACAAAGTCATCTCGGTGGTCATCAACGGCCAGGACCTGCACGTCGCGCCCAACGTCATGAGCGCGGTGAGCTACTCGTTTACGACGGTGGACAGCGACGCGCCGACCTTCGCCTCGTTCGTCCCGGCCCAGAGCGCTTCCAACGTGGCCGCCGACACCAACGTGTCGTTCCACATCCTGGACTCCGCCGGCGGAGCGGGCGTGGATATCAACAACACCACCGTTACCGTGGCCGGCACCCCGTACACGTCCGCCAGCCCGCAGTTCGGCTACACCGGCACCTCGTCCGATTACACCGTGACCATCAACCCGAGCAGCAACTTCTCGGGCGGACAGGTCGTCACCGTGGCCATTTCCACGCGTGACCTGGCGTCCACTCCGAACACCGCCAGCACGTCTTACAGCTTCACCATCGCCAGCACGTGCAGCACGTGTTTCGTGGACAGCGAGAATCCGGCACGCTTCGACGTGGCCGCGTCGCTGACCAATACCATTACCTTCCGCGTGAAGGACACCGGCGACGGCATCAATCCGAATACCATCACCGTGACGCTCATCGGCACCGGCGCCGCGTTCCCGGTCAGCCCGCTCACCATTACCGGTGCCAGCGCCGCCATGGACGTGACCGGCACCGCCGCCAACGAGCTCGTTACCATCACATTGCCCGCCACCACCGAGGTGAACATCCCGTATTCCATCTACATCACGGCCAGCAACGTCAACGGCCTGGCCATGGCCCCGGTGGGTTACACCGTGGCGACCATCGCCGGCAGCGGATCCATCATCATCCACGACACGCCGTCTTGCCCGGCCGTGCAGCAGTGCACTGCGTCGTCCGAACAGGCGAACGGCGGCAACAACCGCGGCAACGGCAACACCGTGCGCAACATCGACCCCGAGGACGTTCCGGGCATTATCGCCGACCGCCAGATTCCGCAGGACGGCGGCACGCAGGTTGTGGACAACGGCACGCCGGGCCACACCGCCGCTCCGCTCACGCCGTACACGGACATCGCGCCGGGCGCCTGGTACGAGAGCGCCGTGAAGGAGTTCCTGGATTTGGGCATTCTGGATGCCACCAAGACCACCTTCCGCGGCGACGATTCGGCCATCCGCGCCGAGTTCGCCAAGGTCATCGCCAAGCTCGGCAAGCTGGATGAAAACGCCGAGATCCCGGATACCCCGACGTTCGACGACGTGCAGAAGGCCGACTGGTTCTTCCCGTTCATCGAGATGGTCGCTCAGAAGGGCATCATGAAGGGCTATGGCGAGTGCATCGGCACGCATCCGTGCGACACCATGCCGGCCGCCATCATCTCGCGCGCCGAAGCCGCCGCCATGATCGTCCGCTACTACAAGCTGAGCTCCACCATGGACGCGCCGCACTTCGACGACGTCGCCTCGGATGCCTGGTACGCCGATATCATGCAGGCCGCCGCCGACCACTGCGTCATCCAGGGCCGCCAGGGCTCGGCCACCGCCCGCCCGGCCGACCCGATCAACCGCGCCGAAATGATCGTCATGCTCCAGCGCGCCATCAAGCAGCTCGAGTACTCCAGCGATTGTCCGTGGGGCGGAACGCTGGGCAATACGTCGTCTTCGGTGAAGGATGTCTCCGTCTCCAGCGCCGCTGCACAGACCTCGTCGTCGGCTGCCAGCAGCATCGCCGCCGCAACATCGTCCAGCCTGCGCGCCTCGTCTGCGTCGGCCTCCGCTACGACCCAGGCGTCGTCCGCCACGTCGGTCGCAAGCAGCGCTGCTGCGACCAGCTCCAGCCTGAACGCCGCCTCGTCCGCTTCCGATGCATCGTCGTCGGTCGCACAGTCCAGCAGCTCGTCGTCGGTCCACCCGGCCGCCGGCGACGCCACGCTACCCGACTGGCTGTTCCCGATCATCCTGGCCGCCACGCTCATCGCGATCTTCACGATCGGCGTGCGCATTTTTGTTCTCCGCTAAGGACGCTCCATGCGCCGCAAGATCCGTCTGTTCGCCGGCTTGGCAGTCGCACTGGCGCTTCTCGGCGGCCTGATGACGCTCGAAAGCCGCTCGTTGCCGGGCGATATTTTGTACGTGCTCAAGACCAGCATCGATGAGCCGCTCACCGCGCTCGAGTCGTCGTTCAGCGCCGAGAGCCGCACCCAGGTCGCCGCCTCCCAGGCCGAAGCTCGCCTGGTGGAAGCCGAACACCTGGCCGCTCAGCAACGCCTCGATCCTGCCACGGCCAAGATGCTCACCGTGTCATTCAATGCGCGCTCCGGCGATGCCATCCGAGGCATCGATGAACTGGCGCTCGGGAACGCCGAAGCCGGTGCTTCCATTGCGTCGCTGTTTACGGCCGCGCTCAGTGCGCATGCCGGCGTGCTGCAGGGCCTTCCGGGCAATGAGGCCGCCATGATGCTGAGCGAAGTGGCCAAAGCCCGGGCCACGCTGGAAGTCACCGGCAACCGCACCACCCGTGCGCTGCTCTCCGGCCGCGCCGGAGCCGACATGGAATCCGCCGCGTGGCATGCCATCGAGCAGGCCGGATCCGAAATCGTCGCCGCGCGGTATGCGGCGGCATCCCCGGCAGGCATGCATGCCGCCGCCGGACAGGAGTTGCAGCTGTCTGCCGCTGAAGACGCCCTCGCCGCCGCCAAAGACAAACAAGACGCAAAAGTCTATATCGATGCGTTCAATCTGGCCCTGCGCGCGCGAGGCCAGGCCCATGCGGTGCGCATCGTGAGCGACGCAGCGGGGTACTAGGCGCGAACCGGCAACGGACGGATCCGCAGCGTGCGGGAGTGTTTGCGGATGAACGACCGCAGGATGTTGTAGGTGTCGAATTGGAAGTCTGGCAGCCGGTCGCGGGAGAGTGCTTCGCGCACGTCCTCGTCGCTCTTGGCTTCGCCCAGGTACGCCCAGCGATCCACGATGTGCACCACTTTTCCCGACGGCGTCTGCTCGGTGATGCCGATGGGTCCGCCGAACTTCCAGCCGTCGTGGCGCTTGGAACCGAGCGCCTCGAGCAGCAACGCGTTGTGCTCGTCGGGATGCATTTCGCCCACGCACGCTCCCGAGCAGCGCTTCAGGTGGTACGGCAGACACGCCGTGCCCTTCGGCCGCTTCTCCAGTCCCAGCAGCGCCGGGCAGAGACCGTAGTCGTCGCAGATGTCCTGGATCGTCCGCATGGCCGATTTCTTGCTGGTGAATACGCCGAAGCACGATGTCAGTTCGGCGGCTTCCAGATGGGCTCCGTCGCACACTTCCAGCACGTGGTACGCGTCACGTTCGACCAGCTTCAGCACGCACTGCGCCGACGTCCGCCGCAGCTTGCGGTTGTACAGCGGTGCCTGGGATTTAATCATCGTCGATTCCAGGATGAGCGCTGACAGTTCGCTGGCGGTCTCGATGCAGTCGATCTTGGCGATCTGTTGTTTCATCATCAGTTCCTTGCCGCTGGAATGGTCCGAACTGAAGTGCGACTGCACGCGCTTTTTAATATTCACGCTCTTCCCGATGTACAGCGGCCGGCCCGACGCCGCCAGGAACACGTACACGCCGGGCGTTTCAGGCAGCACGGAAACCATGTCCTCGCTGATGTTGTTCGGCAGCACGTGGGTCTTCAGAAGTTTCGCGATGGCCGCGTCGAACGCTTTCTTGCCGTGTTCTTTCTTGGCTTTGCGCAGAAATTCCACCAGTGCTCTGGCGTCGTCGGCGGCGCGATGGCGGTTCTCGCAGTTCAGGCCGTGGCGTTCGATGAGCGAATCCAGATTATGCGAACGTTCCTCCGGATACAGCAGGCGCGAGGCCCGCACGGTGCACAGCGTCTGGGCGTTGAACCCGATGCCGTTGCGGTCCAGTTCGTTCTTCACGAACGAGTAATCGAAGCGCGCGTTGTGGGCCACGAACGTTTTGCCTTCCAGCTTTTCGTACACGGTCTTGGCCAGCGTGGCGAACGTCGGCGCGTTCTCCACGTCCTCGGTGCGGATGCCGGTAATGCCCGTGATGAACGGCGAAATGACGGTCTCCGGATTCACCAGGCTCGACCATTCGTCGGTCACCTTCCCGTCCTGCACGGTGATGATGCTGATCTCGATGATGCGATGGTGCATGGCGCTGCCTCCGGTCGTCTCCACATCCACAAAAGCCATCGGTTTCTCGGGTTTGCGTGCGGCCATAGCTCGGTTCTTAGTGTACGAATGTACACCAAACAAGCAAGAACATCTTTAAGATTTACTTTATTCTTTTCATACACTGGGATTGATCACAGGACGCGGTGTATCCCGAAGAACGCCGGCAATAGCCTTGGTAGTGGTTATTGTCTTACTTGGGGAACTGTTGCTAGCAGCTTAGGCCGCAAGTTTTGACAGCGCTTCAGGTATATCCAAAAAATCAGTGGCAATAACAATGTCAGCCAGTTGCAATGCAGGCATTCCATTGCGTACGAGTTGTTTCATCAGGCGTGCGCTCTCTTCGTAGGCTCTGCTGTACGGTTCCTCTGCTTGCTTGCAATCTTTTCTCAATGCAGCGCGCATTTCCTCTACCGCATACGAAAGCTCGTCCGGGAATTCAGCATCGTTGTATGGCCAGCCCATTTCGTCGCGACGTTCGCGGAATAATGCTCCTTCACGCGGATCTTTTGGACAATGGGTATCGTTGATGGCTGCATACAAAGGTGCCAACGAATACACAAGGCTCCCGAAGACGTAGCTAGAATCCAAAGGACCTCTTATCGGGTATTCGTCGAGCAGGCTGCTTGGATCGCCGTGAACACGTGCCAGCATCTCGTGCTTGAGCATGCCGTTGGCATACTGAGACAAAGCATTGATATACTCTGTGGCCAAATTGGAGGGATCACGTCGTTGAGAAAAAATAGCCGTGCGAGTCGCCGATGATACGTGTTGTAGAGCGATATTTTCTACTGGGCTCAGGGTCAGATAGGCATGCATCAATTCATGTTCGGCTGTTTTCGTAGCTGCATCTTGGGGTTCGCATTCAATCTCTCTTGATGGCTCATCGGGATCTTGATGCATGTAATTTGAGAGACAAATACACTCGCGCAGTTCCGGAATGGATGCCAAAGGACTGCTTGAAATACCCGTAGGACGCAATTTTGCTCCCATCTTCGGATGCAGAAGCTGTAGATCTTCCGTGTGCCCGATGATGCATATGCCGTATGACCGTGCAATCATCTGCACGCGATGAGCTGGAGGCCTTCCTGTGAGGGCCTCGAATGCGTCTTCGGCAGTCGGATGCTCGGCAACAAATGCCCGTAGCATCATTGCCCTGTCGACTCTACGGTCCAGTTCGTAACGAAGTGTGTCTGCTTTCTCTATGGCCATGACACGGGAGCGCAGATCCACATCCACATTCAGCCATTCGGCCTCCAGCACTTGCGCTGCATTCCAGCGCACACCGATCGGCGCGTGTTCCGGAGCGCTCTCCAGCACCACACGCAGCTCCTGTCCGGTATCGCCAATCATTGCGGTTGGAGATACTGCAGAAGGCAATTTCTGCGATTTGCCGCCCAAATCTTCAATATCTCCTTCATTTGGTGCACCTATGCTCATAATATTATTATAATATATATTTAATATATTGCAAATATGGCAGTACTTTCTGCATGCAAAATCAGGAGCGCAGTTGAACCGGTGACCCACGGTGGTATGAACTTTTGCTGTTAAAAATGGAGCCGCTGACCGGAATTGAACCGGTGACCCACGGTTTACGATACCGTTGCTCTACCAGCTGAGCTACAGCGGCTTGCATCTCACGAAAGCGAAACCTTCGGTTTCTCTCTCGTGTGCTCTCTCTTCCGAAAGTGGGGCGGCTCCAGGCAAGCAGAGCTTGCCTTCGCCGGTTTCTACGGAGACGAGGTTCTGACAACAAAAAGAACAGTCGGAGCCCGCTTATTCTGTTGATAAACCCCCTTTTTGGCAATACTTCTCTCAAATGCTGCCGGAAGGCGTCTTTGTGGCCGTATACTGGCCGCATGCAAGTCGAGACGATGCTCCGCTGGTCCTGGATGAATGTGCTTACGCGCAAGCGCTACGACAAACTCGTGGCGCGGTTTGGCAATCTGGACGTGGCGTTGCAGAACCTGAGTGAAGAGCTGCTCGCCGAACTCGGGTGTGGCCCGGACACGGTGCTGCTCACGCTGAACCGCAACGACGAATTCGATCCGCAGGCGTACATCAAGGAAATGGAAAAGCGCCATCTGTCGCTGTTGGATCTGGAAGACCCGGAATATCCGTCGGCGTTACTCACTATTCCGGATGCGCCGGTGTTTCTGTACTGGCGCGGCGACTTATCCATTCTGAACCAGCCGTGTCTTGGCATGGTCGGCGCGCGCGAAATGAACGACTACGGCCGCCGTGTGACTGACGAATTCGTGCCGCCGGTGGTCGCTGCCGGCATGGTGACCGTCAGCGGACTAGCATTTGGCATCGATGCGGAGGTCGCTCGTGAAACGGTTCGAGCAGGTGGAAAAACGGTCGGAGTCGTGGGTCACGGACTCAGTACGATGTATCCCAAAGCCAACGAAAAATTGGCCGATGAAGTCATCGCAACCGGGGGATTGATCCTCTCCGAATACGCCCTTGATATCGCCGCAGATCGGTACACCTTTCCGGCCCGCAACCGCATCATCGCCGGGCTCAGTCAGGGCGTCGTGGTGCTGCAGGCGGCCGAAGGCAGCGGTTCGCTTATCAC
>DAORHV010000060.1:0-6783 GCA_035438175.1 Candidatus Peribacteria bacterium | reverse complement strand
GATGCGCGTTTGCATCCAGCGTTCACCGTGCAGCGCACGCAAAATCCACAGCACGGCCCGACCTTTGTCCCATTGGACGTTCGGGCGAACCTCCAAAACGCTTTTCCCGGTCGTAACGCGGAGCGAACGGTCGTGATTGTTCCTGTTCACCAGTTTGTAAAACATATTGGCAACCTCCGGGACCTGCTCGCTGCTCACCAATCGATAGTGCACGCTCAGGCCCAATTGCTTGTCTTCGACCAATGCGCCGGGGAAAGGGCGCATGTTCTCCCGCATGTCCTCATAGAGGCGGCGTAATAACGCATGGACCCGATCCGCAGCCGGATGAATATGCTCGACTCGCGGCCCCCTGATCTGCAAGCCGTGATTTCCCGCATACGTAAGGCGCTCAACTGAAACAAGCTCCTGCACGTCATCGAGTGCGCGGCCGCTGATGATACTCACATGAACGTTTTCGCTGTCCCGCAGTTTTATCAAAAGATCGCGGACATGTTCGTCCATCCTGGCTTCCTTCGGACGTGCGGCGATCGGCGAGAGCACTCCGTCGTAGTCGCAGAATACCTCAAGTTTCGGAACGCTCGCGATGCGATGGTGCACCTCTTCCAAGTGGTCCAGCAACGGCAGCGGACCCGCCGGGGCATTGGGGCTGAGCATGTCTATCTCGTACAGAATGTCTGCGATCCAATCGTAGACGGTATTTCCGAATAATTGCAGCCGCAGCTGGCGCATGTGCGAAGCTTGCGATTCGGCCGGCATTTGCAACGCCGTATGCATTGCATAGGCGAATCCCTCCAAATCGTAAGGATTGATCGCAAGCGCCTGATGCATTTCTTCGGAAGCTCCCGCAAACTCGCTGAGCACCAACACTCCGCGCTCATCGCTTCTTGCGGCGATGAATTCCTTTGCCACCAAATTCATGCCGTCCTGACGCGAGCTCACGACCGCCACGTCCGCCAGCCGGAACAACGCTATGACATCCAGCGTAGACTGCGCCGAGCGGATGTAAATGACGGGCTGCCACTCCTTGGTACCGTACTGCGCGTTCAAATCATCGATCATTTTTCCGACGCGCTGACGGTAATGGGAATAGGCCGGAATCGTGTCGCGCGATGGCGGCAAGACCTGTACGAAACTGAATTTCCCGCGCCACTCGGGATACTGGGAGAACAATAAATTGAGCGCCTTGAGCCTGAGAACCAGACCCTTTGTATAATCCGCGCGCTCGACGCCGACGCCGATCGAGGCCCCGGCCAGAGGATATGCTTTGCGGAAATCGGCAATGCGCTTTTTGACCGCATCGGTGCGCGCCAGTTCATCCAGCTGACGCGCGTCGACGCTGATTGGCAGCGTGCGTACGCGCACCGTTCGATTTCCCACAACGACCTGCTGTTTGCCAAAATCCACCGGCAAACGCAGCTCACGCTGCACGCATTCCAGGAAGTTCACACAGAACAATTCGATGTGCATGCCGATCAAGTCACAGCCGAGCAGCCCCTCCAGCAACGCCCGACGCTGGGGGTGCTGACGGAAAATTTCCCAAGGCGGCCAGGGAATATGCCAAAACTGCATGATGGTGAGGTCCGGCCTCAGATGACGCAGCATCGACGGTGCGGTGGCGAAGTGATAATCCTGAAACCAGACCACGCCGTCTCCGGGCAATTCCTCGGTGACCGTTTCTGCAAACCGCCTGTTCACCGATTGGTACACGTCCCATTCGGGCCGCAGGAACCGCACGTTCTCGGTTAAGGAGTGACAGAGCGGCCACAATGTTTGGTTCACATGGCCTTCGTAAAAATCACGAACCTCATCCTGATTCAGCCACACCCGGCGCAATCGATATGCGTCGCTCCCGGGAGGCAGTGCGATTCCATCTCGCGCATCCACGACCTCTTTATCGGCCGAGCCGCTGCCCCATGCGATCCATGTTCCGCCTACGGCTTCTATCACGGGTTCCAGCGCGGCCACCAGACCGCCTACCGTTTTTCTGACGCTGACCTTATTGCCGGTACGGACATGTTCATACGGCTCTCGATTGGAAACGATGACGAACCGACGGCCGCTGAGAACCGTCTTGGCCAAAGCGCAGACTTCCACAGGCGTGTGACCATCGGAATACACGGCGTTGACCTGTGGATCGGACATAGTTGGAAAAAGGGAAGCCGCATAAATCTAGCGCGATGCGGCCGCACTTTGCGGCGCCACATGCACGGTCTGCGTGGGAAAGGCAAATGCGATGTCTTCGGCTGCGAACCGTTCCGCCAGCGCGAGATTGATGGCCTGTTGTATATCCATGTACACCTTGTAGTCATTCGAGGAAACGTAGTACACCACGGCGAAATCCAGACTGAATGCGCCGAAGCTCTTGAAGTGGGCCCGGTCGAACTCGGTTTGGTCGAGTCCGCGCACGATCGCCTCGACCATTCCGGGCAGACGCTTTAATTTTTCGACCGGAGTGTCGTACGTCACGCCGAAACCGAACTCGACGCGGCGGCGCTGCATGCGCTTGAAATTGCGAACGCGCGTGGAGGTCAGCTCGCGGTTCGCAATAACCAATTCCTCGCCGCCCAGTGATTCGATACGGGTCGATTTCAATCCGATGCGCCGCACGACGCCCATGTGGTCGCCGACGATGATGAAATCGCCGACCCGGAACGGTTGATCGAGATAAATAGCGAAACAATCAAAAATATCCCCCAATACGTTCTGAATGGCGAGTGCGACGGCGATGCCGCCTACCCCCAGGCTGGCGATAAGCGACGTGATGTTGATCCCCATGTTCGAAAGAATCATGAGGATGGCAACCGACCACAGGACGATGGAAACGATCGGACGCAGGACATGCAGCAGTTGTTCGGCCCCGTCTCCGCTGATGTGCAACAGCTTCTTCACCAGCAACTTGTCGATGATCGCGCTTGTAATCCAGATGATCTGCGCGATGACGACAATGAGCACCGCCGCCTGGGTAATGTCGCGGACAATCGCTGGCACGTTCAGCACGCACACTCCCACGTAGAGCGCGATAATCAGGTAGGAGGAATGTCCGATGCGCTGCAAAAGATGCACCAGCATCGCCAGGGCACCGTCCTGTTTGCCCGGTTTCATTTTTTGCAACGTGTTGATGACAACGCAGTGCGCCACGCGCAGCGCGATGTACGTTGCACTGCAAAAAATAATCGCCAGCAAAATGCTGCGCATGGAATTTTCGAAGTACACCTGGTTGAGAAGTGCGCTGTAATCCATATTCGGAGAATAGTCCGCGAAAATGAAAACGCAAGCATCTGACTGGATATGTTCCGACCCCGCCCCCTCTGCTACACTCGGATCCATGCAGAAGACGCTCTCGGTCATCTACGCATCGACATCCGGACACACCGAGCACGTGGTGGATACGCTCATCGCCGCCCTCGAAGCCAAGCACAAAGATATCCGTATCGTGAAGCAGCGCGCCGAGCGCACCAAGCCCGAGGATTTGCTGAAAAGCGACGTCACGTTGCTGGCGTGCGGCAGCTGGAACACGAACAACGTGGAAGGCCAGTTGAGCCCGTACATGTTCGAACTGTTGATGAAAACCGCCGCTGGGCTGGATTTGAAAGGCCAGCCGTGCGCCGCCATCGGACTGGGTGACGAGCGCTACTTCTTCACCGCCAAAGCCGCGCAGCACCTGGCCGACTACCTGAAGAACCACAACGGCAAAGTGCTGCTCCCCACGCTGAAAATCGTGAACGAGCCGTACGGCCAGGAAGACAAAATCCGCACCTGGGCCGACGAACTCTTCACGCAGATCGACAAGCTCCCCGCCAGCACCCACTGACCATGCGCACTTCGCTCAAAATCGTCGGCGCATCGGGCCAGGGCATCGATTCCATCGGTGAAGTGCTGGCCAAAGCGCTCAAGCGAGCCGGGTTCTGCGTGTTCGGCTACCGCGAGTATCCTTCGCTCATTAAAGGAGGCCACGCCAGCTACCAGCTCGATTTCGATTCCGAGTACGTCGGCAGCACCGAAACGAACGTGAACATCGTGATTTCGCTCAACCACCATGGACTCGAGCACAACATTCCGGACCTGAAACCGGGCGGCATTTTCATCCACAGCACCGATCACTGGAAATTCCCGGCCGAACACCAGAAGCTCATCAAGGACCGCGGGCTCGTCGTGGTGAACATGCCCATCGAGGCGATGCTGGCCAAGCTGAAGGCCAAACCGATCCTGAGCAACGTCATCCTCAGCGCGTTCGTGTGGGCGATTTTGGAACAGGATATCGATTCGCTGAAGAAAATGGTCGGCGAGAAGTTCGCCAAGAAAAAAGACCTGCTGGAACTCAACATGCAGAGCATCGACGCCGGCTACGCCTACCAAGACGAAACGCTGGGCAAGCTGCGCGTGGCCGCACCGAAACCCAACAAGAAGTGGAAGGACCACCTGCTGCTCACCGGCAGCAAAGCCATGGGCCTGGGCGCCGCGCATGCCGGAGTGCGCCTGTACGCCGGCTACCCGATGACGCCCAGCTCTCCCCTGCTCACGTACATCGCCGGCATCCAGAACGAGACGGGCATGGTGATCAAGCAGGCCGAGGATGAAATCACCGCCGCGCAGATCGTCTCGGGCGCCATGTTCATGGGAACCCGCGCGCTCACCGCCACGTCGGGCGGCGGATTCGACCTGATGAGCGAGACGCTGTCCATGAACGCGATCATCGAGAACCCGAGCGTGTTCGTGCTGGCCATGCGCCCCGGACCGGCCACCGGTTTGCCCACCTGGACCGGCCAGGGCGACCTGCTGATGGCCGTGAACACCGCCCACGGCGAATTCACCCGCTGCGTGATGTCGGTCAGCGAGAGCGACGACGCGTTCCACCTGATGCCCGAGGCCTTCAACATCGCCGAGGAGTACCAGATTTCGGTCATCGTGCTCACCGACAAGCAGATCGCCGAGGCGCTCTACACCCAGGCGCCCTACGACATGAAGCGCGCGGTCATCAAGCGCGGCAAACTGGTCACGGACGCCAAAAAGCTGGCCAAGTTGAAAGGCTCCGACCGGTACGACCCGACGGTCGCCGACGGCGTTTCGCAGCGCTGGCTCCCGGGCGCCAAGGCCGAAACGTACTGCGCCCAGGGCGACGAGCACAGCGGCGACGGCACCGTGGACGAGAGCGCCCACAACGCCATCGCACAGATCGATAAGCGCCTCCGCAAAGCCGATGCATTGCTGAAGGCGCTCCCCGACGCCGAACTGTT
The DNA here is from genome assembly GCA_035438175.1 of Candidatus Peribacteria bacterium. Taxonomy (GTDB): domain Bacteria; phylum Patescibacteriota; class Gracilibacteria; order Peribacterales; family Peribacteraceae; genus DAORHV01. The sequence continues at coordinate 1,549 of DAORHV010000060.1, read as the reverse complement.
CGGCGATCAGAGCCCCGAGACGCTCATCGTGGGCTGGGGCAGCACCAAGACGGTGATGCTGGACGCACTGCTGAGCGATCAATTGAAGGACAAAAAAATCGGCTACCTGCATTACACCTACCTGTGGCCGCTCAAGACCGGGAAATTCGAGGCGCTCCACAAGACTGCAAAGCGCGTGATCCTGGCCGAAGGCACAAAGATGGGCCAGCTGGCCATGATGTTGCGCATGCAGACGGGAATCAACATCGAGAAGCAGATCCTGAAGTACGACGGACGCCCGTTCTTCTACGACGAGTTGGTCGAGAGCATTTCCAAACTCCTCAAAAAGTAATATGGCAATCCCGCTGTCCACCACCAACCCGGATATCATGAAGCAATACCACTGTGCCAATAAGTGCACGTGGTGCGACGGCTGCGGCAACTACGGAGTGTGGACCTCGGTGAAGCGCGCGCTCACCTCGCTCGGCTTGGAACCCTGGCAGGTGATGCTGTGCTACGACGTGGGCTGCAACGGCAACGGCTCCGACAAACTCAACGGCTACCGTTTCCACGGCTTGCACGGCCGCGTACTGCCGTTCGCGGCGGGCGCCAAGCTGGCCAACCACAAGATGCCGCTCATCGCCTTCGGTGGCGACGGCGCCAGCTTCTCGGAGGGCGTGGGGCACATGGTGCACACCGTGCGCAGCCACTATCCGTTCGTGTTCTGCCTCCACAACAACGGCAACTACGGACTGACGACCGGCCAGGCCAGTTCGCTGACGCCGCAGGGCCAGCCGATGAACACGTCTCCCAACGGCATTCCCGAAATGACGTTGAACTCCATGGATTTCATCTTCTCGCTGGAGCCCACCTTCGTGGCGCGCGGATTCACCGGCGACATCCCGCAGCTCACCGGGCTGCTGCGAGAGGCCATTTCGCACCGCGGCTTCGCGTTCGTGGACATTTTGCAGGCATGCCCGACGTACAACCACTTCGCCACCCACCAGATGCTGCTGGAGAAATGCTACAAGGTGGAAGACGAGGGCTACGTCCCCAACGACGTGAAGAAGGCACGTGCATTGGCCATCGACACCTCCAAGCGCATCGCCACCGGCATTCTCTACCGCACCGAAGAGGTGCCGAATTTCTACGAGCGCTGCGTCCCCCGCCACGGCAAGACCTCCACGCTGGTCGAGGAAGTCCAAAAGCTGGACGTGACGAAGTTGATGCAGGAATTCGTCTAGGCATACGAACAGCCCCGGCACACACATGGTGCACCGGGGACTGCTCTTTCAGGATGCGGCTTCTCGGATCACGGATTGCCGTCCAGGACCAACGGCTGGATCACCTCGATCATCTCGGCGAGCTTGCCCCTCTCCCACGCGAGGATCGCCAGATGGCGTTCCCAGTCGGTGCCGTGGTGACCGGTTTGGCTGTGGACAAGCAGTTCATCGAGCGGGATGGCGACCAGCGGACCGCCGTAGCACAGCACCGCGACGATCAGCAGCAGATTGTCCCGCAGGCTCTTGGTCGTCCTGCCGCCCCACGTGAAGTACTGCAGTGCCCCGAC
>DAORHV010000059.1:0-6834 GCA_035438175.1 Candidatus Peribacteria bacterium | reverse complement strand
CTGCAGAAGAACCATGCCGCCGAAACGGAACTGCTGGTGGGTTTTTACAACAAGAGTTCCGGCAAAGGCGGCCTGGAGTATTTCGAGGCGGTCGACCAGGCGCTGTGTTTCGGCTGGATCGACGGGGTGCGGAAGAAAATCCATGCCGACAGCTGCTACCAGCGCTACACGCCACGCAAGAAAGGCAGCACATGGAGCCTGCGCAACGTCGGACGCGTGGAAGCGCTGCGCAAGGAAGGCCAGATGACCCCGGCCGGCGAAGCGGCGTTCGCGCTGCGCTCCACCAAGAAGACCGGCATTTATTCGGCCGAGAACCGCGACAAAGCAGTGCTGGATGCGGCGTCCGAGAAGCGCTTCAGGGCCAACAAGAAAGCATGGGAATTCTTCCAGTCGCGGCCGCCGTCCTACAAAACCCCCGCCATCTGGCTGATCGTCAGCGCCAAGAAGCCAGAAACACGCGAGAAGCGGCTGCGGACGCTCATCGAGGATTCGGCCTGCGGCCGCACGATCAAACAGCTGACGCGCAAAAAGAAAGCCGCTTAGGTCACTTCTTCTTCCTCCGCAGCGCGCGCCACAGGCGACCCAGGAAGCCGGAAGGAGGTGGACGCGGCTGCTGGTATTCGCGCGCGACGCCGGCATCACGGTACTGCGGATTGCCCGTCGCCAGGTCCACCGCCTTCAGGCCGGTCGGACATTCGGCGCCGACCGACGTAACGTTCATGGCCCGGGAAACGGCCTGCGCCAAGCCGCCGCTCTGGCCGACCGAGCACGCCTTGAAGATGATGCGGCAATTCGGACTGCAGTACGAACGCAGGCGCTGGAGTTGCTCATTGGGTACGGTCTGTCCCGCTTCGGTATCGGAGAACGCGAAGTGGTCGGTTTTGATTTTGCCAAGATCGTCTGGTCCGAGCGTGAGGGAATCCTTGTTGGCATGTCCGCCGAGCACGCAGACGTCAATCGGTCCGTGCTGGCGCGCAACCCTGGCGAACGCACGCATGGCCGATATGCGACTGCCGGCTTCGGCGATATGCATGTGGAACCCTTTGGCACTGCATTCTTCGGATAACTGATTGATGAGCTCGTGGCCATGGAACGCACCGTTCCAGTCGGCGGCGGGAAACAGCACCAGCAACGTCTTCTTGGGCTTCGAGCGGGGCTTGCCGGTTTCGCGCCGGTCGGCTTCTTCCGCGGCGCGGATCGGACCCAGCACGTGCGCCGGATAGCGCGAAAACATGCCGATGTTCCAGCGGTCGTAAAAATAGCGGGCGGCACCGGGCGAGCGGTGTTCCAGTTCGGAAATCGCCTGGATGTTCTGCGCCTGCACGATGCGGGTGCCCATGGTGTCCGCGTATTCCTTGCGGTTATTGCTCGAAAGCCCCCACAGTTGCCGCATGCGCTCGGGATTCAATCCGTACTGCGACAGGAACCGGTCCAGCGCATGGTCGGCGGCCGGCGCGCATTCGGGGTCTTCCGCCAATTGCGACCACAGGTACCGGGCATGATCGCCGCCCAGGTCCATGACCGGCAATTGCTGGGGGGCGCGGTCGGCGAAGAGCAGGCGCAATGCCTTGGTCCGGTACGCCTTCACTTCCGGCGGCGCCGAGAACGCATGCAGCAGGTGGTGGATGGTCGCGCTCTGCGGCTCGTCCAATGAACGGTGGACTTCGGCGGCCAGCGTGAGCGGCAACAGGTATGCGGTGTGGTTCTGCTCGGCTTTGCGTACGAATTCGACGGCGGCTGCGGTGCGTTCCTGAGGCGTGCGGGGAGTGGACACATCGCGCACGCATGCTTCGCGCTCGCGTTCCACCAGCGGCAAATCCTGGGGGCGCACGCCGTATTTGCGCACCATTTCCTCGGGAGCCCATGCGCTCCGGTGTTGCGGCTCAACGTGCTCGTGCCGCTGCACGTAATCGGATGCCGCCTCGCGAGCAACATCCCTCACGGTTTTCTCGTCGATGCCAAATGCGGCGATCAGCTTTGTCGGCGTATCGCCGGTATAGTTGATCGCATGTCGCAGCATCGCGACGGCGCCGGCCCGGCGCTCGTCCGTCACGGGTGCATTGCAATAATTCTGGAGCCGCGTGACCGTATCGATACTGCGGCCTTTGGCGTAGTCGGGTTGCGCGTCGTACTCCGTGAACAGCAGATCCATGGCCCTGGGACCGTGGACTTCACACAATTCGGTGTGCCACGGCAGGCGCAGCGCGATACCGAGTTCCTGCAGCAGGTACGTGCCGCTGAACTCGGTCGAATTCAGCAGCAATCTCGGGGCAAGCGCCCGGTAGCGTTCCTGCAACGGCTTGATAAGCGCGAGATCCTGCGGCGGGAATTGATACATGATTTCGCACACGCGGCGCACATGGTCTTCGTAATCGGGCCGGTTGCGCGAAGAACTGAAGGAATCCCGGCGCTCGGGGCCGCCGTCCACCGTGGTCTGCAAACTGGCGAGTACGCGGTCGGCGGCGCTCACCGCGATGGCATTGTTCGTCTCTTCGGGCAGTTCCAGCTGGCGCGTGAGATCGAACTTGTACTGCAGGCTCGCATCCCTGTCACGCGTGACGTATTTGCCGCGGACACGGGGGTCATCGCGCAGCGACGGGTACGCCTGATAATCGCTGCGGCTGATATCCGCCAACATGTCTGTGACCAGCTCTTTGGCCGGGGCCTGCAAATGTTCGGGCGTTCTGTTCCGGATGAAATACAACATGGTGTAGGCGAATTCGAAGTCGCCTTTCTTCACGGCGTCACGCGCGTACTCTGCAGCGCGTACGTATTCCGGTACTTCGTCTGCGGGCCGATCTTGGGGGATCTCCACCGAGCGGGGCATGGATGTTGTTTAGGGCGTGCGGTGCGGTGCGTCACGCAACGACAGATGTACGGGGGCGGCTTGCTTCAGGAGGGTATCATCCGGAATGGACTGATTCGAAATGCGCACGGCGTTGCCGAACTGCAGGAAGAGGAACGCGGCGTAGAGCACCAGCAGCACGATGCTCTCGCCGCGCGACAGCATGTTCTTGGACCGCGCGAACACGTAGAACAGCAGCAACCCAACGCCGAGGATGACCGCATTGACCAGTGCCTCGCTCTTCTCCAGGGCGAAGTTGCCGTTAACGATGGCGAGGAATCCTAAGATGGGCGTGTTGAACACGGCCGAGCCCATGTAGTCGCCGAATGCGATGTCCTTGTGCTTGCCGATGACGCAGCGGATGGCGATGACCAGCTCCGGGATGTTGGTGCCGATACTCAGCATCATCAGACCGATGAACGACACCGGCACGGAAAACACCTGCGCGAAGAAGACGGACTCCCCCACCAGAATGTTGCCCGAAATGAAGATGAGCACGGCCGAGACTGCAATCTTCACGGTGTCCGCCGCCGTGGCGTGCTTGCCGCCGACGAGTTCCCGTTGCGTCCGCTCCAGCGCGTCCTGTGCCACGCCCTCGATGGGATTGTACTTGCGGATACGCCACACCAGCACGCCGTAGAGCGCGATCATCAGCACGCCTTCGGTCACCGTGATCATGCCATCCAGCGCGAAGAACGACGGCACCAGTACCGTGAACAACAACAAAATGGTGTTCGACGGACGCAGCGAGCGGTCCATGGGAATGCCGTTTCCAAGCGCGGCAAGCAGCGGGATGATGAGCAGGAAGATAACCGTGGATGCGCCGAGCAGGTTGCCAGCCGAGACCTGCGGCACATGCTCCAGCGACGCGTTCACCGCCACGGACATCTCGCTCACCGAGGTGAGGATGCCCAGCACGAAGAACGCCACCGCGAATCCGGGCTTGTGATACCGCTTGGCCACCCGGTCGGTGGCATCGATCAGCGAACCCGACAACATCCAAATCGTCGCGGTCGCTCCGAGAGCCAAAAGTATGTGTCCGAAGAGGGGCATGTGTTTGATAGTATTTTACCATATTTATAATAAATTGACTAGATCAATCTGGGCTTCGGTAAGCCACTGCGGGCCGTTTTGGTACAATGGCCGCATGAAACCCAAGAATTCCGCTGCTGACGGCGTGTACATCGCGTGGCTGCGGGCCATCAACGTGGGTGGAAACCGCATGGTGAAAATGGACGATCTGAAGAAGATTTTCGCCAAACTGGGCTGCTTGGACGTGCGCACGCTCATCAACAGCGGCAACGTGGTGTTCCGTCACGCGCCGAAATCCGAGGCTGCCTTACGTACGCTCATCGAGACGACGCTGGAAAAGGCACTGGGCTTCGACGTGACCACCGTGCTGCGCACGAAAGCCGAGCTGGAAGCGCTGGTGAAGCTCGATCCGTTCAAGGACGTGACAATGGACGCCGACACGCGCATCTACGTGACGTTCCTGGCCGACGAACCCTCCGCTGCGGCCTGGAAGGACCTGATGGAACTGGCGGTGGACGGCGCGCAGGAATTCACCAAGAAGGGCCGCGAACTGTTCACCGTCTACCGGGTGAAGATCGAGGCCAAACAGCCGTTCTCGAACACCCAGGTCGAAAAAGTGCTCGGCACGCGCGCCACCACGCGCGGCTGGCCCACGGTACTGAAAGTGCTGGCGCTGGCCCAGAAATAACAATGAACGCCGGAACGCCGTACTCCCGTCTTCATGAGACGAGAGTAGACTGCGCGCATGACGAAGCAGCAATTCGGGTACGACTCCATGGGCACCAAGTGGAACATGCACGTCTGGGACACGCTGGACCCGGCCGTATTCGCCGCCATTCGCAAAGAAATCATCGCGCAATCCGAGCAATTCGACCGCACCTATTCGCGGTTCATCAAATCGTCGCTCATCTGGGAGCTCACGCGCAAAACCGGCGTGGTGGAAGTCCCCGAAGACCTCACGGCCATGCTGCGTCTGTACGAAAAGCTGCACGATTTGTCGGGCGGCAAATGCAATCCGCTGGTCGGTAACACGCTCAGCGACCTGGGCTACGACGCCGAGTATTCGCTGAAGGCCAAACCGGAGGTGCGGCCGGTGCCGGACTTCCATGACGCGCTGCGGATCGTGGATGACACGCATATCGAACTGAAGCAATCGGTGCTCATTGATGTCGGTGCGCTGGGCAAAGGCTACTTCGTGGACAAGCTGGCGGCCTACCTGAAGCGCCAGGGGGTGCGCCGGTTCCTGGTGGACGGCAGCGGAGACATTTACTACCAGGGCGACGGCCAGAGCATCCGCGTGGGCCTGGAGCACCCCGGCGACACGACCAAGGCCATAGGCGTGGTGACGCTGGGCAACGGCGGCATGTGCGGCTCCAGCGGCAACCGGCGGTTCTGGGAGGGGCGGAACCACATCCTGGACCCGGATTCGCTGACGTCACCCGCGGAAATCGTGGCGACGTGGGTCATCGCGCCAACCGCGGCGGCGGCCGACGGACTCGCGACGTGCTTGTTCTTCGTCGCACCCGAACAATTCGAACGGGATTTCCGGTTTGAGTACTGCATCGTGAACCGCGAGTACAAACTCAAACGCTCCGCCGGTTTCGCGGCGGAGCTGCTTTGAGTCTATGAACCGTGTGTCGATTAGGCCTTGGCCTCTGCCTTGATCTTGGCCAGCGCATTCATGAAGCCATCGCCGGTGAGTGATGAACCGTTCACGACGGTGACGGACACGTCGTCGAGCTTCTTGCCGACCACGACTTCCTTGAAGCCGGAAGCGAAGTTGGCCTGCATCATCTTGCTCTTGGGGTTGGTGGCGTCGCCGGTGAAGGTGGCGTCGGTGACGACATCGTCCTTCAGGGTCAGCGAGACGCTGACGGATTCGCCGCCGGCCGGAGAGCGGTACGTGCCGTCAGCCGAGTACGTGCCGTCTTTATAGACGTCCGACTGCATCATGGCGGCCAGGCTGGACGACGAGGACGCCGGCATCATGGCGTCGGCGGATGACGAAGAGGAGGAATAGTCCATCATCGCGTCGGCGGACGACGAAGAGGAATCCATGGTGGTGGACGGCGTGGTGGCGGCGGTGTTGCAACCGGCGAGCACGAGTGCCGAAGCGGCTGCGGCGAAGACCGGACGGAGCAAGCGGTTCTGCTTGGCGCGGGAAACGAAATTGGTCATGGAAAATTGGAAGGAAACAGGGAAACAAAAAGGGACATCAGCATGCCCCACGCGATGCAGAATACCAAGCCCGTATTAAGATGAGGTTAAGGCGTCAGGCGACCGCCGCGTTCTCGTTGCGCAAGACCAGCAGCGCGACGCGGTAGAACGCCTCGCGGTTGTCGATCTCGGGCAGGACGACGCCGCTGTCCATCAGGGTGTGTTCGGCGTATTCGTCCTCCAGCGCTTCGGCCAATTCACCGGCATCCATATGCATGAGCGCATAGGGTACCCAGCGTGTGGCGTGCTCGATAAGCTGCGGCGCGAATTCGGCGGCGGTTTCCAGATCGGCGGTCATGGCCGGAGCAAGGTGCCGCGGACGGCCGTCGCCGTACTGCTGGTACCGGCGGCGCATGAGAGCGAATTCCGGGCGGCCGTCGGCGGCGCGCCGCAATTGCAGCATGATGTTGTGATGCAGCGCCCAGCCCTGAGGCTCATTCAGACCAAGAAGAGCGGCTGCCTGCGGCATGGAGCCGTTGAGGTAAAACGCCTCGATGAACCGGCGGCGGTCGGCCGGGAGCGAGGTAAGCAGCTCCCCGTTCACGCCGTCCAGCTGTTCGGGTTCGGCGGCCGGCCCGCCCTCGTCCGCCTCCGGCACCGGCGACGTTTCGTCTTCCAGCAGCATGCCCAGTCCCCCGTCGCCATGTTCCCCCACCGGCGACTGAAGGCTGATGGTGGCACGCTGAGTGATTTCGAGCACGTCGACCCACTCCCACACGGACACGTGCACGATATCGGCC
>DAORHV010000058.1:0-6888 GCA_035438175.1 Candidatus Peribacteria bacterium | reverse complement strand
AAGAACCGCCGTCGCTCGTGGGTGAAGCGCCAGCGGATCGACAGCGACGAAGTGAAGCGCAGCCACGATCCGCTCGACCAGGCGGTGGTACGCAGCCTGAAGGAAGCCGCGCTGTGGGAGGAGGTCCGCCTGCGCCTGCATCATTCGGCGTACCGCCTGTCCGGCGGACAGCAACAGCGCCTGTGCATCGCGCGCGCCATCGCCGTGCAACCCGACGTGCTCCTCTTGGACGAGCCGTGCTCGCAGCTGGACCCCATTTCCACACGCCACATCGAGGAACTCCTGCTGCACCTGAAGAAGGACTACACGATCGTGATCGTCACCCACAACATGCACCAGGCCAAGCGCATCGCGGACAACGTGGGATTCTTCCATGCCGGCGAACTGATTGAATTCGCAGCAAACGACCGCGTGTTCGGCCAGCCGGCCAAGCCGCTGACGCGCGAGTACGTCATGGGCGCGTTCGGCTGAGCCTTTTTGCACCGGCAGACCGCGGACGTGCGTTTTAGGCGTTTTTCTGGTATACTCAGAAGATTATGCCGTGGTACTCCGCCGAATCACAAATGAACGCAGCGCGCCGGTTCACCCCGACGTGGACCACCGCGCTGACCACGCTGGGAATTTCGGGTGCCATCGTCATCACCGGCGCGACGTTCTTCGTACGCGGCCAGACGCTCATGCGCGACCAGCTGCGTGAGAGGTTGCGCAGCACCGCCGCGGCCGCCGCGATGCAGTTCGACGGTGACGCACTGGACAAGATCCGCACGCCGGAAGACACCGAGCAGCCCGCGTTCAAGGACACCGTGCGCCGCCTGCAGGAAATCCGCTCGGACGTGCCGAACATCCGCTACGCGTACATCATGCGTAAGACCGATGACCCCAACGTGCTGTCGTTCGTCGCCGACGCCGACATGCTGCGTCCGGCATCCGATCTGGATACCAACCATAACGGCGTCGTGGACGCCGACGAAGAGCCGTCCGGCTTCAACGAACCGTACGACGCCACCGAAATGCCGACGCTTCGGTTATCCGCGTTCGCGCTGCCGTCGGTCGACGAGGAAATCACCACCGACCGGTGGGGGCAGCTGATTTCCGGCTATGCGCCGATCCACGCCAGCAACGGCGCCATCGTGGCGACGCTGGGACTCGACATGGACGCGGGGCAATACGTAACCCTCTCGCAGAGCATCTTCTCACCCATTGCGCTGCTGCTCATCGCATTCGCGATGGTGACGATCGGATCGGCGATCGTGCTGCTTGGTTCGCGCCGCCAGGTGGAAAACATGCACCGCATCGAAGCCGAACGCTCCGGTCTGCTGCGGCTGGCCTTCCATCAATTGGGCGGACCGCTGTCGATCATCAAGTGGTCGCTGGAATTGCTGCACGAGGACGCCCCGGCGGCCGCTCGCCAGGTGCTGACCAACATGGACGAAGGCGTGAGCCGGCTCAATAACATTTTGCACACGCTGCACGAAGCCGACTTGGTGCATGAAGGCAAAGTGCAATACAAACCCGAGCCCGCCTCGCTGAACGACATCATCCACATGGTGCTGGGCGAATTCGAAGCGCACGCCGCGCGCCGCAAGCAGCGCATCATCACCGAGCTGGGGCCGGACATCGCCATGCGGCTGGACCGCAAGCTCATCGCCGGCGTCATCCGCGAGCTGCTGAACAACGCCATCGACTTCTCGTTCGACGGCGGCGAAATCACCGTAAAAACTTCGTCGGTGGGCAATTGGGCCCAATTGGACGTGATTGACCACGGCTGTGGCATTCCCAAGCAGGACGTGTCGCGCATCTTCGCCGAATTCGAACGCGGCAGCAACGCGGCCACCTACAAACCCGACGGCAGCGGCCTGGGGTTGTACATCGTGCGCGGCATCGTGGAACGCGCCGGCGGCACCATTTGGGTGAAAAGCCGCGAAGGCCAGGGAACGACGGTGTCGTTCCGGCTGCCCATCGCGCGCTGATTGGCAAATCACCGGCGGCGTGGTACCCTGCGGATCACGTGCTGCAAGTTCGTTTCGTATGACTGCAACGTCACTCATCACCATGCGGGAGACGCTCGAGGCCTCACTGGTCGTGGGTATCGTGCTGACGTACCTGTACCGCACCGAGAACCGCAAACACGTGAAGTTCGTATGGTTTGGAGTGGGTGCCGGAATCCTTGCCAGCATCCTGCTGGCGCTCTTGTTCACCACCTACGACGGCCTGCTGACCGGAACCGGCGAACAGATCTACGAAGGAACCACCATGCTCATCGCCTCCGGCCTGCTGACCTGGATGATCCTCTGGATGATCCGCCAGGGCCGGCAGATGCGCCGGCAGATCGAGGGCGAAGTCGCAGCGCACGTGGAGAACGACCATCCGCTCGGCATTTTCCTGCTGGCGTTCTTCGGCACCGCCCGCGAAGGCGTGGAGACCGTGATCTTCCTGCAGGCGGCCGTGCTGCACGCGCGTTCCGGATCGCACTTCGTGGCGTTCCTGCTGGGTGTCGGCGGCGCGCTGGTGCTGACGTACTGCCTGTTCAAAGGATTCACGTTCCTGCCGCTGAAGAGGTTCTTCACGGTCAGCAGCGTGCTGCTGCTCCTGTTCGGCGCCGGACTCATCGCGCACGGCATCCATGAATTCCAGGAGGCCGGCATCCTGCCCTCGCTCATCGAACACGTCTGGGACATGAACGGCATCCTCCATGAAAACAGTACAGTCGGACAATTCCTGAAGAGCATCTTCGGCTACAACGGCAATCCGTCGCTGCTCGAAATCCTGGGTTACGCGGGCTACATCACGGTCATCGGAACGGTGTGGTACCGGCTCACCAAGCCGGCCAAGACCGCCTAACGTTCGTCGGCGACCAGATCCGGAGCGGCGGCGTGCACGATCTGCTGGCTGGTGGCCGGCCATTTGGCGACGAGCGACTTCGGTACGGCGTTGTAGCGTGACACGAGCACTTCCTTCTGCTGGCTGCCGTCGTTGTTGGTGACGGTGCGGATCCAGGCGATCTCGCTGTTGCGCAGCGCGCGGCCGTTCACGACCAGGTCGGCCGGAGCGGTCTGTCCGAAGTACGGACCGTCGATGGTGACGGTGCGTCCGTCGGGACGGCCGAGGATGTTCACGTAAGCGTCGTCACCCTCGTAGTACGACTGCAGCACCAGCGGCGCGCCGGTATTGTTATGGAAACGCAGGTTCTGCTGACCCGGGAACACGGTGGCGTCCTGGCCCACGCCGTAGGCCTCGTAGTACGAGACGTACAGACTGTGGCTCTTCTGTTCGACGATAGGCAGGCCGGCCTTCAGCGCGGCGCGGTACACGGTGGTGGAAGCCTGGCAGATTCCCCCGCCGGGAGCCGGACGCAGGTTCACTCCTTCGAAAATGGTGAGTGCCATGCTCCAGCCGGCCGACGTGGTGACCGGGCCGCCGAGCACGTCGTTGAACGAGAAGTCGGCGTCGGTCGGCACGACCACGTTGTTCACCTGCTGGCCGATGGCTTTGCGCACGTTGTTCTTGCGGCCTTCACCCGAACCCTTGAAGTTCGAGCGGCCCGTGGCCATGAGCACCACGTTGCCGACTCCGGCGCCGGCCGCGTCGGTCAGCTTGCCGGCCACCGGCGTCACGCTCAGCGCGACGTCGGGCATGGATAGATCGAAGGCTTGCTTGAGCGCGGAAGCCATCTGTCGGACATCGTAGACATAGCCGCTCTTGGCGATGCACGACGTTTCAATGCGGATGACGTTCTGCTTGTCGGTGGACATGCCGTTCACGTCGCAGTTCACCGGCGCGGGAAGCGCGACAAGCGACTCGGCCACGATGGATTTGGCGATGGCGTCGGCGCTGAGCACGGCGACCGGCTTGGCGTTGCCCTGGGTTTCATAGACGATCCACGACGGATGCTCGGCCAGCGACACGGTCCAGGTTCCGGCCGGCGTTCCGTCCGGAGCCACGAACGTGGCGCTCAGGCTTTGTTTGAGCATGGCGGCTTTCTGATGCACGGCGTTCCACAATTTCAGCGCGGTCTGGCGGCGCTGCTGGCGCTGGGTGACGGCCGGGATGTACACGACGGACACTCCCGATCGCACGGCGGAAGCCGGGATGGCGGCCCGCGATGCGGACGGCTGCTGCAGCGTGGCGGCTCCGATGAGCAGCGAAAGGGCGAATGCGGCGGAACCGCAGACGTGCATCACCGAAGTGAAGACGGACGAAGAAGCGCGTGTTTTGCTCATAAGTGTGTGTTTGGGCTTATTCGTATTATACCACATTTTTAATATTTATCAAATACCGACCGGGCGGCACAAAAAAAGCCGGGCGCTGGGCCCGGCTTTCTGGTCGTATGAACGAGGTTAGAAGATCGCGCCTCCGCCTGCTGCGAACTTGGCGGCTGCAGCCGATCCGACGGCGAACACTCCGGCAAGGGTGGCGAAGAAGATGAGATTGAAGTCGGCGACCGGATCTTCCTGCTTGGCGGGCTCGACGGGCTTGCTCAGGAACTGCTTGCCGTCATCCGTCTTGGAGTACAGGTCGTTGGTTCCGGTCTGCGGGAAGATGGGCTTGTAGGTCGGCGGCGTGTACACCGGCGGCTGGTACGTGGGCGGCGGGTTGTACGTCGGAGGATTGTACGGCGGCTGGTAAATCGGGGGGTTGTACACCGGCGGCGGGTTGTAGACCGGCGGCGGGTTGTACACCGTGTTCGAGTACACGGTCGTCTGATCGTTGGCCGACAGGTTGCCGGTCAGGTTGGTACCCGTGACGTTCACGTAGTTGGTAAGCACCGTGCCGTTGCTGACGTTCTGGGTGGTGCCGTTCACGGTCAGGCTGAGCGTGCCGTTGGCCGGGACGGTCTGGTTGGTCCAGGTGACCTGCGTACCGTTCACGGAGCCTCCGTTGCCGGCGGTGACGCTGGTAAGACCGGCGGGCAGGCTGTCGGTGACGGTCACGTTGGTGGCGGCAACGTTCGTGCTGTTCGTGATGGTGATGGTGTAGTTGAGCGAATCACCCACGTTGGCGCTGGAGCGGCCGTCGCTCTTGGTGACGTTCAGGTTGGGCTGCGGGCAGTTCAGGGTCGTGGACACCGTCGCGCTGGTGTTGTTGGCGCTGTTGTTGTCCGCGGTGTCGCTGCTGATGACGGCGTTGTCGGTCACGGTGGAGACGGAGCACGTACCGTTCGACTGCGTGGTGGAGAAGATGACCGTGATGGGCACCTGCTGACCGGAGGTCATGCTGGCGATGGTACAGCGCACTTCATTGGTGCTGTAGAGCGAGCACTGCGCGCCGCTGGCGGAAACGAACGTCATGGTGCCGGAGGTGAAGGCCTCCTTCACCAGCACGTTGCTGGCGGTACCCGGACCGTTATTCGTAGCCGTAAGAACGTAGGTCAGGTTGTCGCCGCGGTTGGCGGAGCCCGGACCGGTCTTGGTGACGGACAGGTCGGCGTTCTGGTTGGTGGTGCCTCCGATGATCACCTGCACGCTGGACGTGTTGTTCGTGGTGACGTTATCGGGTGTATCCGAGGTGACCGTGGCGGTGTTGGTGACGGTGCCGGCGGTTGCCGCGGTGGCGACGATCTGCAGGGTGGCCGTGGCGCCGCTGTTCAGCGTGCCGATGGTCCAGATACCCGTGGTCTGGTTATACGTTCCGGTCGACGGGTTGATGGAGACGTACGTCAGGCCGGCCGGGAGCTGGTCGGTGACGCGCGCGTTGGCTGCGGTAGCCGGACCGCCATTCGTGACCAGGATGGTGAAGGTGACGTTGGTACCGACCGTCGGGGACGTGTTGGAGGCGGTTTTGGTCACGGCCAGGTCGGCGTTCTGGACAACGGCGGTGACGACAACGCTGGCGCTGGCGCTGTTGTTGGCCGTATTCGGATCAGTCGTGTCGGCGGTGGCGGTGGCCGTGTTGGTCAGGGTGCCGGCGGTTGCCGCGGTGGCGACGATCTGCAGGGTGGCCGTGGCGCCGCTGTTCAGCGTGCCGATGGTCCAGATACCCGTGGTCTGGTTATACGTTCCGGCGGACGGCGTGCCGCTGACGAAGGTCAGGCCGGCCGGCAGCAGATCGTTCACGCGGACGTTGGCGGAGGCGCCTGGACCGTTGTTGGTCACGCTGACGTTGAAGGTCGTGTTGGCTCCGACGGTCACGTTGGCGTTCGAAACGGTCTTGGCGACGGCCAGATCGGCATTGGCGTTGGCGGCGGTGACGGTCACGCTGGCGGTGTTGTTGGCCGTGTTCGTGTCGGTCACGTCAGCCGTGATGGTCGCGGTGTTCGTGTACGAGCCGGCGGCCGTGACGAAGGCGACGACCTGCAGGGTGGCGTTCGAACCGTTGTTCAGGTTGCCGACGGTCCACACTCCGGTGTTCTGGTTGTAGTTGCCGGCGCTCGGGGTGGCGGAGACGAAGCTGAGGCCCTGGGGCAGCAGATCGTTCACGCGGACGTTGGCGGCGGTGCCCGGACCGTTATTCAGGGCCGTGACGGTGAAGGTGACGTTGGAACCGACGGTCGGCGTCTGGGTCGAAGCGGACTTGGCGACGGACAGATCGGTGTTGCAGACGACGGTCGTGAAGGCGTGGTTGCTCCAGACGAAGCTGGCGCCGCCTTCCTGGGCATCGGCGATGTTATCGATCACGTTGCCGCACTGCATGTTCTGCGGAACCTGGAATTGCAGCTTGTAGGTGCGGACCTGACCCGGAGCGAACGACTCGTAGGCGCAGAAGATGTTGCCCTGGCCGTCCGGCTGGCATCCGGCGGTCGTCTCGGAACCGGCTCCCGGGGCCACGAAGGTCAGATCGGCCGGAATGTGGTCGCCGATGCGGATGTTCTCGGTCAGCGTTCCCTGGTTGGTGAGCGTGATGGTGTAGGTGATGCGCTCGCCGGCACGGACCGTGGCGGGACCGGTCTTG
>DAORHV010000057.1:0-6949 GCA_035438175.1 Candidatus Peribacteria bacterium | reverse complement strand
CAGGAACTCGGCGGCCTGGGTACGGTTCAGCCGGTAGAGATCCAGATGGGTCAATGTGTCCCCATACCGCTGTTCCAGGGCGTAGGTCGGGCTCACGACCGGCTCGGCGATCCCCAGTCCCTGAGCCAATCCCTGGGCGAAAACGGTCTTCCCGGCACCCAAATCACCCGACACAAAGAGGGTAATCGGGGAGCAATACAGGCTGTTTGCCAGTGAAACACCGATATTTCGGGTTTCCATGGCGTTTCTAGAGGTAATGTTCAGTGTCTCGAACATTGACAATTATTGTGAAATGTAATATTATAGATATGTACACAGAACTTCACCTGACAAAACCCATTCTATCACCAGTCATGTCGCATTCCCGTGTCGGATTCCGCGTGCAGGCTCTGTATAAAACAAAAAAGCAGTCCGCTGCGCACTTTGCGCGCCAGAAGCTTTCGTTCATGGTGGCCGTTTTGTCCATCATGGCATTCGTGATGGGCAATATGGTCGGCCAGCACGGCTGGTACGCGTTCTGGAAGTCGGTGCTCGGGAAAGGGGAGGACTCCATGATCGTCTTCACCGGAACCGTGCCTCCCATCGAGCTCATTCCGGATTATTCGCTGTGGGCCATGTACGGTGGCGACAAGCGTCTGCACACCTACACGCAGGCTCCGGCCAACGTGCTGCGCCCGCTGCCCGAGTACGATACCATGGCGCTCAAGACCGATAGCGCCACCTTCGCCCGCCAGGTGTACTCCACCCCGTGGGCCGCCGGCTACGACACTCCCGAAGGCAGCCATGCCGGCGTGGACATCGATGCGCCGCGCGGTACGCCGGTGAACGCCATCGCTTCGGGTGTCATCGAGAAAGTCGGCCAGCAGGGCTACGGTTTCGGTAACTACGTCATGATCCGCCACCCCAACGTGCCGGATATGACCAAGCCGGGCGGTACCACCACCTTGTACTCGACCTATGCCCACTTGGACGTCATCCTCGTGAAAGAAGGGGAGACCGTCCGCAAGGGGCAGCAGATCGGTACGGTCGGCAACACCGGACTCGTGTTCGGCGCCACCGGTTACCACCTCTACTTCGAGGTAGACACCGAGGACGCTCCGTTCCACCCGTACTGGCCGTTCACCAGCACCGAGGCCGCCAACGCCGGACTCTCCTTCGTCCAGGCGGTGGACAGCACCAAGTATCGCGACCGCGTGCTGCAGTACACGCTCAGCCCGATGCTGTTCGTGCAGCAGTACCTGAACACCAGCACCGTCGTCGCTTCCAACGCCAGCTCGTCTTCCGCTTCCGCCGCGGCCCCCGCCGTGCGCCTGACGTCCAAGGAATTGGCCGCCAAGCGCCGTGCTGACCGTGTCGCCCGTTTGCCGGTGGCCGTCGCCGTGGCTCCCGTGTCGTCGTCTTCGTCGGCTCCGGCCGTGGTGGTTGCCGAACAACATGCCGCCGCTCCGGATGAAGTCGTTGGCAAGCCCGTGGAGGAGGCTTCCGCCGATCCTGAAAGCGTGAATTCCATCATCGTGGGTACCAACACCGACGTCGACCGCCTGCAGCTGACGCACAGCGCCCTCACCGGACGCAGCTGGCAGAAGATGCAGGTGAAGGCGCTGGATGCCAACGGCGATCTCGTCCGTTCGCCCTCGTTCGCCGGACGCCTGTACATCATCGCCACCTTCGGCGACGCCGAAATCCGCCCCAACGAACTCTCACCGATCGACTTCGTCGGCGGCGTTGCCACCGTGAACGTGCTGCCGCGCGGACAGAAGACGCTCATCCTCGAAACCCGCGGCGCCTTCACGGCCGTCGGCGAGCCGTGGACCACGGATCGTTAAGCGGCAACCTTCAGGTGCGAGTCTTGCGTTTGGCGTATACGCTCACCGCCGTCACAACCACCAGCAACGCCACCGCGGCGATGCCTTTTTGGGCGGTGTTCATGTAGAGCGCCGACGCGCCGAATGCGGTGCTGATGACCGCCGTGAACAACACCACCGAGCGGGCCGACCAGCCGCGCGCAAGCAGCAGGTGGTGCAAATGGTCGCGTCCGCCTTTGAACGGCGAACTGCCACGCAGCATGCGGCTGACGATGACGAACGCCGCGTCGATGAGCGGGATCCCGATGGCCAGAAACGCAGTCGCCACCTTGCCGCCCTGGTACACGCCGAGCACGCCGAGCATGAGCCCGAAGAACATGGAGCCGCTGTCGCCCATCAGCACTTTGCCGGGCGGGAAATCGAAGCAGCAGCAGGCCAGTGCGATGGCGGCCAGCGTGAATGCGATCATTGCCACCTCGGGTTGTCCGTTGCGCAGCAGCGCCAGCAATCCGAGCATCGTGAAGCCGATGGTGGACAGAATGCTGACCTGGCCGGGGATGCCGTCGAACCAGTTCATGGCATTGATGGTGAGCAGCAGCCAGCCCACGGTGAAGATGCCGCTGAACAGCGGCAGGGGACCGAACACGCCGCCCGGCATGTCCACGGTATCCAGTTTCAGCAGGCCGCCGAACGGATTGGTAATGGTGTAAATGCGCGTGCCGGCCGCGAAAATCAGCACGCACACGACCAGCTGGACCGACAGCCGCAGCCGGAAGGGGAGGGGAGAGCGGTCATCGATCAGGTTCATGATGGCCAGCGACAGGATGCCGATCAGTACGCCGAGTTCCACGCCGTGCAACGGCACGGCGATGGCAAACAGCACCGCGAACGTCAGGCTGGCGATGATGCCGGTGGGGTAGGGGAGCCGAGCGCGCTTGTGGCCGTAGCGTTCGGGGAAATCGAGCAGGCCGAGCTTCGGAAAGACCTTCAGCGCGGCAAGATGACCGAAGAACGTCAGCAAGAGAGCCGCGGCCGGAAGCACGAACAACGGAGACATTGAACGCAGTATAGAGGAAGCACGGACGACAACGAACTTCTGCGAACCACGGCCGTCTTTGACTTCCGCTCCGGCTTTGGGCTCTACTGGGGCCATGGTCCGTTACGTCATCGGGTATTTAGGCGTCACCACACCGCAAGGCGAACGCAAGCGCTGGAACGGCGTGCTGGCGGGAAAGGGGATCGACGGTTTCTTCGACGGTTACCCCACCAAAACGCGCGATGATTTGCAGTTCCGTTTAAGCGAAATGTTCCTGCTGGAGCGGCGCGGATACATCCTGGCGCCGCAATTCCACGTGCCGGTGCTGGAACTGCTGGATGTGGTGGATGCGTCGGCCCAGGCCGCCGGCAAGGCCGACACGGTGGTGAATGAAGGCGGCGTGCTGCACGGGTACCTATGCGGCGACGATGACGAACGGCGCTGCGGACTGTGGTTCCCGGCCTAGCGGGCCGGGTTGCCGAATGCGTCCGCCAATGGGGTGGCACGATTGCACCGCTGGGGGCTCGTCAGTAGACTCCACGCATGGCCACCTACAACACACTCAAGGACGCGAAACTGAAAGGAAAGAAGGTTTTGTTGCGCGCCGGTTTCGACCTGCCGATGGACAACGGCAAGGTCGCCGACGTCACGCGCGTCGAAGCCGTGCTGCCGACCATGAAGCACATCCTGGACGCCGGAGCAGTGCTCATCATTATGGCCCACCAAGGACGCCCGAAAGACGGTCCCGATCCGGAGTTCAGCCAGGCTCCCATCGCGCCGGTGCTGGAAAAGATGCTGAAAACTAAGGTGCATTTCGCATCGGACTGCATCGGTAAGCCGGCAAAGGATGCGGTGGCCGACGCCAAGCCCGGTGAGGTCGTACTGCTGGAGAATTTGCGCTACCACAAAGAAGAAAAGAAGAACGACCCGGCGTTCGCCAAGGAACTGGCCGCGCTCGGCGACGTGTACGTGAACGACGCGTTCACCAATTGCCACCGTAACCACGCCAGCATGGTCGGCGTGGCAAAGCTCCTGCCGTCGTACATGGGCTTCTCGCTGGAGGAAGAGGTGAAGCACCTGAGTCCGGTGCTCGACGCGCCGGCGCATCCGCTGGTGCTCGTCATCAGCGGCGCCAAAATGGAAACCAAGGTGCCGGTCATCAAGCGTTTCCTGGATAAAGGCGAGCACATCCTGCTCGGCGGCTGCATCGCCAACACGTTCATCGCCGCGCGCGGCTTCGACGTCGGCGAGTCCAAGTACGACGAGGCCGGCATCGAGCCCGCCCAGGAGTTCATGCTCGAGAGTCAGAAGGAAGGAAAAGCCAAAATCCACGTTCCACGTGATGTCATCGTGGCCGATGATCCGGAGGCAAAGGCGGTCGTCGACCTGCCGGTGGACGACGTGCTCGGCGCCATGAAGATTTTCGATCTGGGCGGCGTGACCATGAAGCGCTACTGCGAGCACATCGCCACCGCCAAGATGATCGTCTGGAACGGACCGCTCGGCATGTACGAGAACGAGAAGTTCGCGGGAGCCAGCAAAGCGCTCACCGACGCCATCGTCACGGCAACGGCCAACGGCGCCACGAGTATCCTGGGAGGAGGGGATACCGTCGATTTCCTCACCCGTCACGGCTACAAGACCGGCAGCTTCACGTTCGTCAGCATGGGCGGCGGCGCGATGCTGGAGTTCATCGCCGGAAAGCCATTCGAGTCCCTGAAGGTGCTGGAGAAGTAATCGGAAGGGGAGTGGTACACTAGTTCAGTTTCCCGTGCGCGTTTCCATGGTTGCCGAGACCGACATCACCGTGCTCGTGGTCCAGGATGCGCAGGACGCAAAAACGGCCGCATCGACGATCCGGCGCAGCCAAGGTCCGCTGCTGTTGGTGCTGTCTCCGGACGGCATGGGGGACGTGATCAAAGGCGCCGATGAACTGAAGGCGTGGTTCAAGGACCTGAAGTCACTGAACCGCGACCGCACGCTGATCGTGGCCACCAAGGAAAAGAACATCCAGCAGATCGCCGAGGCGCAGGGCTGGCAGGTGATTAAGAACCTGAAGCGGCTGAAGTTGTCGCTCAACAAGCATCCGTCCAAGCCGCAGGCGGTGCGTGTGTTCAGTCCGGGCGCCTGGCGCCAGGACATCCGCACCAAGTTGCAATTCGTCGGATTGCTGTCCTTGCCGAAGTTCCGCATCTGGCTGCTGCTGGGGGTCAGCCTTGGCGTATTCGTCTTCATTTTCGTCAAGCTGCTGCCGTCGGCCGAAGTGAAGATCTGGCCGAACCAGGAGTCCGAGAATTACACCATGAACGTCTTTCTTGTCGCGTCGGGCGCCACGCTGCCGGTGCCGACCGAGCGTGTGCACACGCTGCAGCTGCTGCCGCAAACGGTGGCGGTAGAACGGACGATCACCTTCGACCAGATCAGCAAGAATTTCACCGGCACCAACGCCGAAGTGGCCATTACGATCTATAACGACTCCGACGAAACCTATTCGCTGCGCCAGGGAACGCGCCTGACCAACCAGGCCGGCATGCGCTTCCGGCTGAAGGACGACCTGGTGCTGGCGGCCCACAACAAGAAGGAAGTCCCGACCGTAGCCGATCCGCTGGACCAGTACGGCGAAGTCATCGGTGAACGCGGCAACGTGCCGGCCGGACTCAAATGGGAATTGCCGGGCCTGCCCGAGAACGAGCGCACGCTGGTCTACGGCCGCAACGAGAAGCCCGGCAGCAAAGGCACCACGTCCTACCAGAGCATCGTGAAGAAAGAGGACATCGAGGCGGCGCGTAAAAAGCTGGAACAGGAGCTTTTGGCGGTCGCCAAGCAGCTGGCCAACGAAGAGCGTACCGGCCGCAACACGCTGGACGGGGCATCGTTCGTGCAGCTGAACTACGATGAGCTTACACGCATCACCTACAAGGATTTCGATTTGTCCGAGTCGTTCATCGGTCAGAACATCCAGAGCATCCCGGTCAGCGGCAAAATCGAATACACCGTGCTGCTGTACGACGATGAGAAGCTGCTGGACCTGCTGAAGGAAGAGGTGGCCGGGCGGGTGGGGACCGACCGCATGATCATCCAGAGCTCGCTGAACAAGGACAACATGAACATCCACGTCATCGCGCCGTGGGACGACAACTTGTTGTGGGTAAAGTTAACAGCCGATTTGACATATACCCAAAGGTATTTGTTAAACCCCATCACACCCAACGGCGCCAAGTTCGGGAAGTACATCCGGGACAACGTGGCGGGGAAGACCCGGGTCGATGCCCTTCGCATCATCAAGAACCTTCCGGAAGTCGCCCGCGCCGAGATTGTCATCTGGCCGCTGTGGACGGACTTCCTGCCGGCCATCGGATCCAACATCGTGGTGTCCGAACAGGCTGATGAATGAGAAACCCCTGTATTGAATGATGTACAAGATACATTGTGCATTATTCAGTGGATACTTGCTTTTCCTCCCCTCTCATCAGTTTTTCAGCATGCTTCTGCGAGAAACGCGTGTTTTTTGCGCTCAAATGCTCCCCTGTGGAAATACACATACAGTGTGGATAATCGGCGTTCGCCAGACCGCCGGAATTTCTGTCTTATAGCATAAAAACTTACCTTTTCCGCATCCCCTAGCCATCCTGATTCCCAAAAGAAGCCCGAAAAGTCAGGGAAAATCTACATGCAGGTAAGGCATTCTTGGCTTTTAGAAGCCAAGGGCGGGGGAGTCTCGCAAAAAACGGACAGGGGAGAGACGGCTTACTCCCCTGTTCTCTTGTTCTCCAGGGCTTGAGGGGGCCGGGTGGGGTCCGGAAACGTGCGGATGTACCGCCATGTTGCGTTCACCAAGTCTCCGCAGGACCGTTCGGATGTTCGAATCGACGACGGCGTGCCTGGGTCGGATCCATCAGGATCGGATTTCGGGGGCTGCCGGCCGAGGGTAGACTCGGCAATATCGCATCATTGTAGCAGAAAAAACGCCTTTTGGCGAATTTAAGCTGCAAGCGGCTCCCCTACATCGAGCCCAGAAAGACGCGCGCCACGATCGCCAGGCCGCCGACGATGACGGCTGAGGCAATGAAGGCGAAGCTGATGCCGAAAATCTTGGAGCTAGTCATTG
>DAORHV010000056.1:0-7148 GCA_035438175.1 Candidatus Peribacteria bacterium | reverse complement strand
CGCCGAGTTGTCGCTGCTCGGCTCCATTTACTCGGACAACGTCGATTTGTTCTCCGAAGTGCCAATCCTGAACATCGATCACCACGTCAGCAACACCCAGTTCGGCCAACTGCACCTCATCGATCCGACCGCCGCCAGCGCCACCGAGGTGCTGTATTCGTGGTTCACCACCGACGAGAAGTGGAAGTCGTTTATTACGCCCGACGTGGCCACGCTGCTGCTCACCGGTCTCATTACCGACACGCGCAGCTTCCAGAACCCCAACACCACGCCCCGTTCGCTCGAAGTCGCCGCCAACCTGCTCGATTTCGGCGCGCGTCAGCAGGAGATCATCAAGCACATCTACAAGACCAAGCCGCTCTCCACCCTGAAGATCTGGGGCCGGGCGCTCAACAGCATCCAGATGGACCCGACCGCCGGCATCGTGTGGTCGGCCATCAGCCGCCAGGACCTGCAGGAGATGGGCGCCACCAGCAAGGAAACGGCCGGAATCCTGGATGAGCTCATCTCCACCATTCCCGACGCCGACGTCCACGTATTGTTCACCGAAATCGAAGACGGCGGATTCAAGGCCAGCATGCGTTCGTCTCCGAGCATCGACGTGAACGTGGCTGCCGGACGCCTGTTCGGCGGTGGCGGACACGAGCGCGCATCCGGATTCAAGATGAAGAACTACGCCAACTTCCAGCTGGCCGTGCTGGAGTCGATCCAGAAAATCAAAGACGAAGTGAAGCGTCAGCGCGACGAAGGCAATGCCAAGCTGCCGGCCGATTCCGGTCCGTCGCCCGCGCAGCGCGCCGCCGCAAGCGCGCCGGCCGCGCCGAGCATCGACGTGGTGAAGGACATCGGCGCCGGCGGTACGAAGCAGGGCGGGGGAGTGGACGTTTTGAAGCAGCTCGGAAGCGCGTAAAACGCGGCTTCTGTTTGGTAATCAGCGCTGCGTATGATACTGTGCGTGTGACATTTTGATGTCCATGCGTCTCATTCAAGTTGCAAAAATTCTCGGCATTCCCGGACAGGAACTTCGCAAGGAGCTCATGACTGTCGATTTCGGCGTGAAGCCGACCGACCGCGAAGTCACGCAGAGCATGGCCATGGGCATCATCCGCTTCATCGCCAACAAGCGCGGCATCACCATCGACTGGGCCAACCTGCAGGGCGATGACGGCGCCGAGGAAGGAGAGGAAGGCGCTCCGAAGGAAGAGGGGGCCGCCGCGGCCGCACCGGAGGAGAAGAAGGCCGAAGCCGACGCCAAGAAAGTCCCGGACGCCAACCTGAACGTGCTGCGCAAGCTCACGCTCGACGACGTGCCCAAGGAAGCCATCGCACGCCAGCAGCAGGTCATTGCACGACAGCGCGTCATCAGCAAGAAGGACATCGAGCAGCGTCGGGCCGAAGCCAAGGAACTGGCCAAGTTGCAGCCCAAAGCCGTTCCGGGGACGACGCACCAGGCGCAGATCAAGAAGAAGGAAGGTCCGGTGTTCCTGCCCATGCAAATCTCGGTGAAGGAGTTCGCCGAGAAGACCGGTATCCAGGTGCCGAAAGTCATCCAGTCGCTGATGAAGAACGGCATCCTGGCCAACATCAACCAGCAGATCGACTTCGACACCGCGTCCATCATCGCGCTGGAACTCGGCGTGGAAGTGCAGCGCGAAGTAGCCGAAGTCGCGGTGGAAGCGCTCATCAAGAACGACCTTGCCGAATTGCTGAAGCTGGATGACCGCGCCAAGCTTGTTCCGCGCGCGCCCATCGTCACGGTCATGGGACACGTCGACCACGGCAAGACATCCATCCTGGACGCCATCCGCTCCACCGACGTGGTGGCGGGCGAGGCCGGCGGCATCACGCAACACATCGGCGCGTACCAGGTCATGCATGACGGCAAGCCCATTACGTTCCTCGACACTCCCGGTCACGAGGCGTTCACCGCCATGCGCGCCCGCGGCGCCCAGGTGACCGACGTGGCCATCCTGGTCGTGTCGGCCGAGGAAGGCGTGAAGCCCACCACCATCGAGGCCATCGACCACGTGAAGGACGCCGAAGTGCCCATGCTGGTCGCCATCAACAAGATCGACCGTCCGAATGCCGACCCCGACCGCGTGAAGGGTGAGTTGGCTGCGCACGGACTGCAGGCCGAGGAATGGGGCGGAAAAGTGCCCATGATCCCGTGTTCGGCGCTGACCAAGCAGGGTATCAACGACCTGCTGGACGCCGTGCTTCTCTTGGCCGAAATGGAAGAACTGAAGGCCGATCCGGACCGTCCGGCCATCGCCACCGTTATCGAAAGTCACTTGGACAAGTCCCACGGACCGCTGGCCACCGTCATCGTAAATGCCGGAACGCTGCGCGTCGGCGACTTCATCGCTTCCGGCGGAGCGTCGGGCAAAGTGAAGGCGTTGCTCGGCGTGGGCGGAAAGCGCATTAAGGAAGTGCCGCCGTCGGGCCCCGCCGTGGTCGCCGGTCTGGACGTCCTCCCGCGCGTGGGCGACATCCTGCAGGTGTTCTCGTCCGACCGCGAACTGCAGGCGTTCATGGACGCGTACGCGCTATCCAAGAGCAACGAACCCAAGCGCGGCTTCGCCGACCTGGTCAGCCGTCTGACCGAAGGCAAGCTGTCGCAGCTGAAGATCGTGCTGAAGGCCGACGCCCAGGGTTCGCTGGAGTCGCTGCAGGAAGGACTGAAGAAGCTGATCACGGACAAGGTGCAGCCCAAGGTCATCCACGCCGCCATCGGCGGTATCACCGAGAGCGACGTGATGATGGCCGCCGCATCCAACGGCATCGTGGTGGGTTTCAACGTCGAGGCGCCGTTGTCGGTCATGAAGACCGCCGACCGCGAAGGCGTGAAGGTCCAGAACTACGACATCATCTACAAGCTGTTCGAGGAAATGGAGTTGCTGCTGAAGGGCCTCATCCAGCCGGTCGAGGAAGAGAAGATCACCGGCCACCTGGAAGTCCGCGGCGTGTTCCTCACCAAAAAGAGCGAGCAGATCATCGGTGGCAAGGTCACCGACGGCTACCTGAAGCGCACTCCGTTCCGCGTGAAGCGCGGCGAGGAAGTGGTGGGCAACGGCCGCATCACCTCGCTGAAGAATATCGACAAGGACATCAAGGAAGCCAAGGAGGGCATGGAGTGCGGTATGCGCGTCATCACCAGCATCCCGCTGGAACTCAACGACGTGCTGGAGGCGTACACCAAAGAGTTCACCAAGGTCGAGTAGGCGGAGTTACACGCTTGGCTGCCCCTCGTTTCCGAACAGGAACGGGTTGCGTTGGAGACTCATGTCCACGCGGTCACGGCCGCGGATGAATTCGCGGGTGATTTGCTGTTCGTCGCGGCTGCGCGCCGTCGTGAAGCTGCGCAGGAATTGCGCGCGCTCGTCGTCGTTCGGCAAACGGGCCATGGCCTGAACGAGCGGCGTGTCGCGTCCTTCCGTCAGGTGGCCGATCTGGGCCATGGTCACCGGGCCGTTCGTCCGCAGCAGGGCGTCCACGTCGGCGCGGCGTTCGCGGCGGAGCTCCTGCAATTCCTCCAGTGCGGCCGCACCCTCGTCGCCGGAGAGCCCGCTGTGCTGGATCAGGTTCTGCGTGCGCGGTTCATTCAAGTGGCTCAGGCGCTGCACGGCGTTGAACGTGCTGCTGCGTGCCAGGTTCGGGTTAATGGACAACGCGGCGATGCCGGCCCACAGGGCGGTCGGCCACGTGAATCCGTTTTTGGCCCCCATGATGAGTCCGATGCCGGTGATGAACGACGCGCCCACGGCGGTCACGAAGCGCAGCGGGCGGTGGTCGGTCTGGCGGACGGGAACGCCGCTGCGCCAATCGGCGATGGCGGCCCCTACCGGGTCCACGGCGCTCAGTTGCTGCATGCCCGAGCGCATCTGCTGGAGGAGCTGGCGCTGTCCGGGGTTGATCGCCGAAGCGGGGCTGGCGGAGATCATGTTGATGGTGCGCTGGGCTTCCTCCACGCGGTTCCAGTCCACCACCAGTCGGCCGTTGCGGCTGCGGCGGTAGAAATGGGCGTCGCGGGCCGTGCCGTCCAGCACGGCGGTCGGGTCGGCGGTCAGACCGCGGGCGTAGGTAGACAGCGTGCGATTAATGGCGCGCATGTCACGGTTGTTGCCGTCGTCCACCGAGAACGAGGCGTTCAGGCGGTCCATGACCTGCTCGCGCGGATCGGCGCCCGGGTCGGTCCCGAACGTCGACTGCAGCCGGGTGCCCAGCATACGGGCGCGCAATTCGGTGGCCTGTTGATACAACTCACCCATTTGTTCCCAGTTGCGCGAAATCTGCTCGCCGGAGTCCGGCATGTTCATGAGCATGGCGTTGCGCTGCCACAGCGTGGCGGCCTGCGCGCCCACGCGTTCGAGTTCGGGCAGCAGCGGGTGCGTGCGTACGGCTTCCACCGACATTTTCAATTCGGCCCAGCGTCCGCGCTCCTGCTCGAGGCGTTCCGGTCCCATTCCTGCCAGTTCTTGGCGTTGCTGGCGTGTCATGAAGGAGGCGGATCAGGAAGAAGCGGGTAGGGGAGTTCGTGCTGGGATCAGGTGGGCGGCGTGGGCGGAGCCGGAGCCCGGCCGGCCTTGTCGGCGGATTCGATTGCCCCAATGTTGCGGCCGATGATGCCGGAGTTGCCCTGGCGCTGCGCGATCTGGCGCAGTTCGGGCAGCACGTTGGCCGTGGTGAGCTGGCGGGCGCCCGGAACCTGCGCGTCGTTGAGCTCCTTGATGAGCTCCTGCAGTTTTGCGTCGCGTGCGCCTCCGGTGAGACCGGAGTTGTTGAGCTGCTGGATGGCGGCAACGATGCGGTTGCTGCCCGCTTCGTTGTTGTTGAGGCGCTTGGCCGCATCGTCGTAGTTGATGCCCGAGCCGCCGCTGTTGCCTTTGCGGATGCTTTCCAGTGTCTCCTTGAAGCCTTTGCCGGTAAGCGCGCTGGATTGCAGTGCCTGCTGAATCTGGCGCGGCGTATTCAGGGCCTGGCCGAGGTTCATGTTGCCGCCGCCCGGACCCGGGATCGGCAGCGGGATGAGCTTGGGAGCTTCCATGGCCACGGCGGTGACGCTGTCGCCGAAGCTCTTCACGCGGTCGGTGACCTTGCCGATCAGCTGGTTGCTGCGCAGAGCCGTGAACGCACCGGTGTAAATGATGCCGATGGCGGCACCCAGCCACATGAGCCCCCACCAGCTGTTCACTCCGTTGACCAGCGGTACGTTAAAGACCAGGCCCGTGTTGGGGGCCGGGATGCTTGCCACGCTGGACAGCATGATGAAACCGACACAATAGGGAATGGCGACCACGGTCGGCAGGAAGGCCGCCGTTTTGAAGTTCTGCCAGATGTCATATTCGGACGGCAGTCCGGGTACGCCGAGCTTGCCGTTGATGGCATAGCCGATGAACGCGAACGGCATGAACGCGATGCACAGCCACAAGATCACCATACGGATGACGAGTCCGATGGCCAGACCCACCAGCGGGAGGCTGGCGGCCAGGAGCAGGACGACGACGAGGATGCTGCTGACGACCAGGTGCAGCGACACGGTGATGGCGTTGCGGGTGGTTCCGGGATTGCCCGTGACGGTTCCCGGCACGCGGGCCAGCGCCGTCAGACGGGCGAAGCTCACGGCCAGACCGTTGATCATGGCGTGGCCGCCCGAGAACTGCGTGGCGGCGTTGTAGTCGCCCAGCTTGTAGCAGGCGATGCCGTCCATGCATTTGCAGTCGGGGGTGGCCGGGGCGGGGCAGTAGCTCAGCGCGGCCTGCGGCGTGGGCAGGATCAGCACGTCCAGCAGCACTTTGCAGGGCACCAAGTTGCCGTTGTCGTCCCGCATTTCGCAGGTGAAGTTCGGCAACATGTTCGGGATCGAGTAGATCGTGGAGGTGAGCACGTTGGCGATATCGATGATGACGCGCGGGAAGAACCACGAAAAGTTCACCAGGATGACGGCGGTGAAGAAGCTCACGAGCTTGGACTGGATCAGGTCTTTCTTGGCCGTGACGATGGTGTAAATGGCCACGCCGATCAGAATCAGCGCGAAGGCCAGGTTCATGAGATCGCGGGACAGCACCCAGATCTGGTTCAGATGCGCCAGCATGACCGGATCGGTCAGGAAGTCGGTTGAAAGCAGGTATTGCACGATCCACAGGGCGATGTAGGCGATGACCTGGAAGAACGTGATGAAAATACCCAGCATGGACATCAGCCCCACCGAGTCGGAACCCAGCTGGCCCTGCACCTGCTGCTGGGCGAACACGGTCGGAATCGTCAGCACTTCGCCCTGCACGGCGAGGATTGCCAGCAGCACGAGTGCCGTCAGACCGAGGAGCTGTTTATTTTTGGACATCAGAATATTGTAGCACAGTGGACGATTTTGCTCAACTGTTAGCCTTTGTTCTTTGCATGAGTACGGAATGGAGTCGGGAATCGAAATTCTGTATACATTTTTTGTACAATAAACAAATACAATAAAGCATAAAAAGTCTATATTTTGGCTTAATATAAACAAAAATTATGAATACATAATTTGTACTATTACTTTGTTCAATTTTCTTGATCTGATGGGGGTCTATGAGTAACAATTGTGAACGTTGGGTTTCCCGCTCAGCTTCCTATGGTTCACGACGCACTGAAGGCCTTGTTCAGCTCCCAGACCCGGGTGAAGTTGTTGTCGGTATTTTTGCTGCATCCGGAAGAGGAGTACTTCATCCGTCAGCTCACCCGTCTCTTGAACGAACAGATCAACTCCATCCGCCGCGAGCTGGAGAACCTCCGCCGCATCGGACTCGTGAAGGCGCGTCACCGCAACCGCAAGAAGTTCTACAAGGTGGACCCGGACTTCATCTTCTTTCATGAGCTGAAGAGCATGTTCTCCAAGGAGGTGCGGGGAGGGGAGAGCGCCACCGTCGCTTCGCTGAAGGCGTTGCCCGGGGTCCAGTTCCTGCTGCTGGCCGGCAGCTTCGTTGGAACACACAGCAAGGTCGACCTGCTGCTCGTAGGCGACGTGAAGAAGGAAGTCGTCGAGCTTCTGCTCTCGCAGGATCCGACCATGCGCAACGTGAAGTACTCGTTGTTCCCCAAGGCGGATTTCCTTTACCGCCTAAGCCTGCGTGACCGCTTCATTCTGGAAATCGTCGACGATCCGCGCCATTTGG
>DAORHV010000055.1:0-7216 GCA_035438175.1 Candidatus Peribacteria bacterium | reverse complement strand
TTCGCAATGGGCGATGAGCGGAATGCCCAGGTCTTTGCAGGCTTGGAAGATTTCTTCCACGATGCCGCCGTCCACTTTCTGGTTGCCGGTGGAATGGTCGAGGTACAGCTTCAGACCCGAGCAACGCGCCTTCAGCCGCTGGAATTCACCGGCCGAACCGCTCCACAATTCGCGCAGCGTGAAGAGGTGCGCGGCCTCGGTGGCGCCGAAGTAGAAGCGCAGGTCGCAGCCTTCGATGAGATTCGATTTACGGACTTTGTCGGCCAGTGCCGCGACGGTGACGGTCGGCGGGATGGTGTTGGGCATTTCGCAGACGGTGGTCACGCCGCCGGCCGCCGCGCTGGCGGCTTCGGTGGCCATGGTCGCCTTGTGTTCCAGTCCCGGCTCGCGGAAATGCACATGGCAATCGATAAGCCCCGGCAGCACCCACTTCCCGGATGCGTCCACAGTTTCGTCGTCCTTTGGCGCCTCCAGGCCGGCGCCGATTTTGGCGACCGTTCCGCCCGCAAGCAGCAGGTCGGCCGCGGTTTGACCGGCAGGGAGAATGACTGTGGCGTTACGGATGAGCATGTTGCGCGAAGAAAGAGAATGCGAGCATGATACAGCATCACGTTCTTCCCCCGCTCCGCATGATGCCCAAGCCCCCGCTCGCCCGGTACACCGACTGGACGCTGCTTGCGTTACGCGTCTCGGTGGGCGCCACGTTCATCGGCCACGGCATGATGAAATGGGGCATGCTGAACATGCCGTCGGCGGACACCATGGGCGTACTGATGAAAATCCTCGCCATCGTCGAACCGATCGCCGGAGCCATGGTCATCTGCGGCGTGGCGCTGGAAGTCGCCTGCACGCTGCTCG
This sequence comes from Candidatus Peribacteria bacterium, assembly GCA_035438175.1. Classification (GTDB taxonomy): domain Bacteria; phylum Patescibacteriota; class Gracilibacteria; order Peribacterales; family Peribacteraceae; genus DAORHV01. The sequence continues at coordinate 6,358 of DAORHV010000055.1, read as the reverse complement.
TCGTCGCCATGGCCGGGGCCGTCACGTCCAAGTACATGGGCGGCGGCGGATTCATCGGGAAGGGCGCTTGGGAATTCGAAATGCTGCTGCTTCTCTGCAACCTGGTACTGCTCTCCACCGGTCCCGGCCGGCTGTCGCTGGATGCGGTGCTGACGCGCGAAGAGCACCACTGGTGGCAGTTCTGGAAGCGCGGTTAAGACGCGTTACGGAAAGAACAGCAGCTTCACCGATCCCACGATCAGGATGCCGCCCTGCAGCAATTCGAATACGCGCACGGGGCAATGGTGGAGCAGTCGTTTGCCGAGCGCCACGCTTAGGAACAACGTCGGGATGAGCAATGCGAACAGCGTCACGATGTCGCGCGTCCACGCGATGCCGTAACAATACGGAATCACTTTGGCGATGTTCATGGGCAGCGCGATCATGGTGGACGTTCCGACGAATTCGTTCTTGCGCAGCCCCATGCTGAGCAGCGCCGGCGCGCGCACCAACGACGAGTTGCCGACCACGCCGCCCAGAAAACCATTCAGTGCGCCGAGCGGCAGTAAAATTTGCGGCGTGGGTTTCATGCGCGGCAGTCGCGGCAGCGGCAGGATGTCGGCCAGCGCCATGAGCAAAATCACCGTGCCGACCAGAATTTCGAGCAGCCGCGGCGGCACCGAAAAGAGCAGCAGTCCGCCGAGCGCACTCATGGGTACGCCGAGCACGCAGTACCACAGCGCGATGTCCCAGCGCACGTGGCCGCGGAAATGGAATATCTTGGCCAGCTGCACCGCGGTGATGAGCAGCGCGCTGAGCGCCACGCTCTGCTGGATCGGAAAGCCCAGCGCACTGAGCACCAGCAGCGTGATGACCGTCAGCCCGCCGCCGGCCACCGCCGAAAAAACACCGCCCGCCGCCATGACCGGCAGGGCGATTAGGAGCAGGTGGGAGGTCATGCTTTGCCGAGAAGCATTGCGAGAAGCGCCATGCGGACCTGCACGCCGTTGCTGGCTTGGCGGAAGTACCCGGCGTTGGGGAGCGCGTCGACGTCGGTGGCGATTTCACCCACGCGCGGAAGCGGGTGCAGGACGGTGGCCTTGCTGCCCTTCAGTGTGTCGGCGGTGAGGATGTACTTCAGTTTCAGGCGCTCGTATTCGCTCTTGTCGGCGAAACGTTCCTGCTGGACGCGCGTCATGTAAATGATGTCGGCGCCGATGCCGTTCATGATGTCGTCGGTTTCTTCAAATTTGATCTTCTTTTCATTCAGGAAGCTCGTCACTTTCTCCGGCATGGTGAGCTCCTTGGGCGAGATGAGCGTGAACTTCACGTCTTTGTACAAACCGAGCAGGTAGCTGAGTGAGTGCACGGTGCGTCCGTAGCGCAGATCGCCGACCATCGCGATGTGGATGCCGTCGACGTTTCCGCGCTCTTTCTTGATCGTGTACAAATCGAGCAACGCCTGGGTTGGGTGCTGGCCGGGGCCGTCGCCCGCGTTGATGAACGGCACGGTCGCCACCGCGGCGGCCTGGTCGGCGCTGCCTTGCTGCGGATGGCGCATGGCGATGATGTCCGAGTACGCGCTGGCCATGCGGATGGTGTCTTCGATCGTCTCCCCCTTATACAGCGAGCTGAACTGCACGCCCTCGGCGGTGATGACGGATCCACCCAGGCGCTGCATGGCGGACTCGAAGCTCAGGCGCGTGCGGGTGGACGGCTCGTAGAACAATGCGGCCAGGATTTTGCCCTTCAGCAGATCGCTGCCGCCTTTGGCGCGGACCTTCTCCATGTCGGCGGCCACCGACAAAATCGCGTCCGTGTCGGCTCGCGAGAGCTTCTTTGTGGACGTGAGATGTTTGAAGCTGATGGCCATTCGGTTCGTTCGGACAATACGAAGCCGCGGCGGCAATGTCAATCATCCGTGACGATTTGCCGCAGAAAAAGCGGCCGCACGCGCGACCGCCTTTTTGTATCACGGAGAGGAAGCCTTATTCCGGCAGTTGGATCTCGTCCTTGGACGGCGGATCGAACGTGCCGTCTTCGGGCTGTACGGGTTCGGCGTCGGGCAACGCGTCCCAGACAATCTCGTCGGGGCTGGCGGCGCCGGCCCGGGCCAGCAGGTCTTTCAGCTCGATGGTCACACCCTCGGCGGTGGCCTCGGCGTTCGTGACCGGAAGTGCCGGCTTGGGCGGCAGAGCCGTCGGTGCCGGCTTTGCATCGACGTCCGGCAGATCGAATTCGAAGCCGGATCCTTCGCCGTTCATGGAGCGCATGGGCATGGTGTATTGGGGGGAGAAAGTACTGACATCAGTATCGTCAGATTGCGGGACTTCACAACGCGATAATGGTCTAATACTAGTATTTTTCGTCTATACGGTGAAAATATTGGCGCAGTTGCACGCGCAACCGGAGAAAGCGGCTTGCGGATGCCAATCCGCCGTTCCGCTACACTGCCGGTATGACCACGGCGGCCAGCAACGGCGGACATGGACGGGCCATCGCGTCATCCACGCTGTGGCAGCTCGGGAGCCAGGCCGTCATGGCGGTGCTGAGCGTACTCGCCACCAAATTCGTGACGCTGGCGCTGGAGAAGGAACTGGCCGGTTACTACAACTCGGCCTACGGCTACCTGCAGATTTTCGGCATCCTGGCCGACTTCGGGTTGTACGCGGTGGCGGTGCGCGAAGTGAACCGCGCGACCGACCGCATGCGCACGCTGGGCGCGTTCTTCGTGGTGCGGTTCTGCATCCTCACCATTTCGCTCGGACTGGCCATCGGCATCGTGCTGTCGGTGCCGCATTGGCGCGAGTCCCCCTTCGCCCTGAGTGTGATCATCGCGTCGCTGGTGCCGTTCTTCACCCTGCTGGCCGGCATGCTGCGCACGGTGTTCCAGGTCGAGTACCGGCTGCACTTCGTGTTCATCGCGGAGGTCGTCCAGCGCATCATCACCACCGCGCTCATCGGTGCGTTCGTGCTGCTGGGCTACCGCAACTCCAGCGAGGTGTGGGTCGAACAAGCGTTCTTGTGGATCGGCGGCGGCGGTGCGTTCGTGCTGCTCGTCTTGTCGGCGGTCTACGCCAGCCGCCTGGTGAAGCTGCGGCTGTGCTTCGACAAAGCGCTCATCCGCCACATCGTGGTGCTGGCCATGCCGTTCGGCGTCGCGTACATCTGCATGACGCTGTACCGCCAGCTGGACGTGGTGTTCATCGCGTTCCTGCGGCCGGACTTCGCCATCCAGAACGCCTACTACGGCATCGTCGGCCGCGTGGAGGACATGGCGTTTTTGATTCCCACCTTCCTCCTGAACTCGGTGCTGCCGATGCTGGTGATGCGCCGCGACAAAGGCCAGGATGTGCGCGACCTGCTGGGGAAAACGCTGCTCATTCTGCTGCTGACGGGGTCCGTGTTCACGCTCGCATCGTGCATCTGGGCCAAGCCGCTGACGCTGCTGCTCAGCCGTCCGGACTACCTGAGCACCGCCGCGTACGCCGGCGCCGACCGCGCGTTCGAGCTCACCGGGCCGGTGATGTTCCTGAACGGCATCGTGCTGTATTGCTTCTATGCAATGCTCGCCACCCATTCGTGGCGCCGACTCACCGCATCGCTGGCCACCGGCGCGGTGCTGTCTGTCATCCTGAACCTGCTCCTCATTCCGAAGTGGGGGTTCCAGGGCGCCGCCGTGGCGATGGTAGTGGTACACATCCAGCTCTCCCTCCTCTTGTTGCCGCAGGTGCAGCGCGCGCTGCCAGCCCGTCTGACGCGCGACGAAATCCTGCGCTGGCTGGCATTCAGTGCCTTGTTGGCGGCATTCCTGTGGCTGCTGCGCCCGTATCTGACCACGTTCCCGGTCATCGTTGCCGGTTGTGCCGCGTTCTCGGCTTGGATCGGCTTCTCGGCATGGATTTGCGGCATCTTCCCGCTGCTGCGCTTCTCCCGGCCGGACCGATCCTGATCGTTGTCTGAAACGGCGGTTTATGGTATACTGGGGAGAAATGTTCAACACAAACATCCGTCTCGGTTTGATCCTCGCCGGTGTCGCCATGGCCTCCGCCGTGTTCGCCGCAGGCGTACCGACCAACGTCGCTCACGTGACCGCCACGGTCGAAAACGGCAAATTAATGGTGGACTGGGACGCCGCCACCGACAGCGCCGGAGTGGCTTCGTACCGCATTTACTACAGCCGCAAATCCATCCTGGATAACGGCGGCGACTACGACGATTTCGAGCAGACCGCCGACGAAAAGACCCATTACGAATTCCCGCGCCTGCCGTACACCGGACAGAAGGTGTACCTGGCCGTTTTGGCCGTGAACACCTCCGGCCTGGAGAGCGACGCATTCGAGGCCGAGACCTCGGTCGATCTGCCGAGCGCCGAGGCGACCGTCACGCAGCCCGCTTCGTCTTCCGAGGCATCCGTAGAGGCATTGCCGCAGCTAAAGGGCATGACCGTGACGGGCGTGGAGGCCACCGGCAACACGACCGTGGTCGTCACGTTCTCGCAGCCGTTGGCCGATTCCCAGCAGCTGGGCCCCGGCTTTTTCATCATCGTGGACGAGCAGGGCGGCATCCTGGACGTACGTGATTACAACAAAGACGGCGACAAAGTGACGCTGACCACCGCCGAACAGACCGACGGTCGCAAATACATCCTGGGTGTCCTGCAGCGCATCAATGGGGAAGACGGTTCGAGCATCGACGGTTCGTCCCCGCAGACCCCGTTCAACGGCGTCGGCAAGCCGGCCGAAAGTTCGTCGTCCGAGGCAGCCGTGTCGTCGGCCAGCTCGGCTCCGGTCGAACAGTACGGCCGCAACCCGAACCTCCCGAATGCTGCGACCGGCACCAACCAGAACTTCCTGGACCTGTTGCGCAACCGCACCCAGGCCGGCGTCGTGACGCCCCAGCAGAACCAAATCCGCGACACCGTCCCCCCGGAAGACGCCTCGCTGCTCAGTATTTCGCACGTTCTGCGCTCGGACGGAACCTATAACGTGACCGCCCAGTGGCGCGGTTCGCCGGACACCGCTCGCGATTTGAACGGCTACGCCATCGCCACGACCACCAACGGCTATTCGTTCACCCCCAGTTCCACGACGGACGCGAACCAGACGTCGGTGCGCTACACGCGCGTTTCGCCGGGCACATTCGGCGTTCGCGTCAGTGCCTTCGATCAGGTTGGCAACCGCTCGGCCGGTATCGATAAAGTCGTCACCCTGCCGCAGTCGGGCCTCGGCCTGCTCGGCGTGATGGCCGTCTCGGGCATCGCCGCCGCACGCGGGGTGCGCCGCAAGCGCCAGGCGTAAGCTTGTGGCGTGCAACGCGACCGTGTTTCTTTCGGCAAGCGCCTGTGTTCGGGCGCGCTCCTCCTGCTCTTCGTGGCGGCCCTCGGCTGGCGCGAAGTCTCACTGCTGCCCGATGGCCGGATGCATCTGTACTTTTTGGATATCGGCCAGGGCGACGCGGCGCTCATCGTGACGCCGCACGGACGCCGGATTCTCATCGACGGCGGGCCGGATTGGACGGCGCTGCGGCACTTGGGCGAGCGGCTGCCGTTCTTCGACAGGCGGATCGACGTGATGGTGCTGACGCACCCGCACCAGGACCACTTGGCGAGTTTCCCCGAAATATTAAAGCGTTATTCCGTCGGCGCGTTCCTGATGGCCGGCACCCCGTACACGCTGGGGCGGTACCAGGCCACGCTGGATGAACTGGCGCGTGCGCACGTGCCGGCGCTGGGTCCCGACACGCGCGACATCGCGGTGGAAAGCGGGGTGACGCTGCGCGTGCTGTGGCCGCCGCCGGGAACGTTCGGCGCCCAGGTGAGCAACGTGAACATCGCGTCGGTGGTGACCATGCTGGAATACCGCGGCCACCGGGCGCTGTTCACCGGCGACATAGAAGAGGTGACCGAACGCGAGTTGGTCCGGCTGAAGACGGACCTGCATGCCGACATCCTGAAAGTGCCGCACCACGGCAGCCGCGGGTCGTCGTCCGCCGCGTTCCTGAAGGCGGTGGGCATGACCACTGCCGTGATTTCGTCGGGTTCGGGCAACACGTTCGGGCATCCGCGCCCCGAGGCGCTGGAACGACTGGCCGCCGCGGGAGCGGTCATCCGGCGCACCGACCGCGAGGGGACCGTTTCCATCACTTGGGACTAGGCCTCGTCTTCCGGCCCGATCCGGTATACTCTCTGGGACTTTATGCGCACCCTCCTTATCGTCGCCGGCCGCTCGACCCGCTTCTGGCCGCTCAGTGACAAGAACTTGTGGCCGGTGGCCGGACGCGCGCTGCTGCAGCACCAGATCGACCGCTTGGAGGAGGGAGGCTGCACCGACGTGATTTTGGTGGCCGGAGCGCACAACATGCAGGAGCTCGGCGTGAT
>DAORHV010000054.1:0-7291 GCA_035438175.1 Candidatus Peribacteria bacterium | reverse complement strand
CGTTGCCGCCGGTGGTGGTTTCGGGGTTGCCGAACATCACGCCGATCTTCATGCGCAGCTGGTTGATGAACACGACCGTGCAATTGGTCTTGCTGACGATGGCGGTCAGCTTGCGCAAGGCTTGGCTCATCAGGCGGGCCTGGAGACCCATCTGCGGCTCGCCCATCAGGCCTTCGATTTCGGCGCGCGGCGTGAGGGCAGCGACCGAGTCGATGACGATAATGTCGATACCGCCCGAGCGGACCAGTGTTTCGGTGATTTCCAGTGCCTGTTCGCCGTCATCCGGCTGCGAGACGAGGAGGTTGTCGATGTCCACGCCGATTTTCTTGGCGTACGACGTGTCCAGCGCGTGCTCGGCGTCGATGAACGCGGCGCGTCCGCCCAGCTTCTGGGCCTGGGCGATGGCGTGCAGGGCGAGCGTGGTCTTGCCGGAGGATTCCGGACCGTAGATCTCGATGATGCGGCTGCGCGGAATGCCGCCGCCGAGCGCCAAGTCCAGGCTCAGCGAGCCGCTGGAGAAGGTCTCGATCTTGTTGCTGGCGTGATTGCCCATCTGCATGACGGCGCCGGCGCCGTACTGTTTCTCGATCTCGGCGAGTGCGGTCTTCACCGCGGCGTCTTTGGCGTTCAGGAGAGCGGAGCCGCCCTTGGAATCTTCGCGCTTGGATGCGGCTTTCGTGGTCGTGGCGACGGCCGTCGTGTCGCCGTGGGAAGAGGATGCAACCTTGGTCATTGGGAAATGGGGAAGAAAAATGAGAGGTGTAAGATCGTTCACCCGCACTCTCTCCTAAAGCACGAGTACGGTCAAATAGTATCGCTTGCCAATGCGCATATCCATTGCAGTGTACTATCGTACACCCGACTAGTGCTGACGGCACTTTCCGATGTTCGCCTTGGGGTCGAACACGTCGCAGTAGTAGCCCTGCGGACACAGGATTCCGGCTTCGCCTCCGCACGGCTGCATGTGGGCGGCCGAACCGCTGCCGCTGCTTGCGGTGCTCGACGAGCTGGACGACGTGAACGACAGCGATGCCAGCAGCGCCGCGTATTGCTCGTGCTGCAGGACCGGTTCTTCGCCGGTGGGCGTGTATTTCACGCGGATCACCTGCCCGCTGCGCAGGATGTGGACCTCCTCGCCGCCGAGCGGCACGTTGCGCAGTTTCACGGCCACGTTGCCGGCGACTACCGTCGGGATGCCGTCCGGCAGGCCGGCGGCATCGATGGCATCCAGGGTCAGCACGGTGCCGGAGCCCGCGTCGCTGGCGATGAAACTGATGCTCTTCTCGGCACTGGTCGCCGTCCACGATTCGGGTGCCTGGAGCGACAGCGACAATCCGGGCAGCTTCCACTCATGCAGCGGTTCTTCGACATCCGAGGCGCTCACGGACTTCACCGAAAGCACCGGCAAATATTTGGCGCTGACGTTGGGCTGCAGATCTCCCGTCACATTCACGCGTTTGCCGGCGAATTCCTGCAGGTTCACGGTCTTGCTCTCCAAGTAGTAAGCGGCTTTGCCGCCGGCGTACAGCACGTGCGTGCCGCGGCGGACCAGCGAAACGCCCGTCGCCACCAGCGTTCCGGTTTCACTCAGCGGGCCGTAGGTGTACTGCGCGGTGTCGCCGCCTCCCCCGCCGCAGGCGGACAGGAGCAGGAGCGTGGTCAGGGCGCCGGTGAGGATGGAGAGGTTGAGAGTTCGCATGGGGACGCAGTATAGCATGTAGTTCGTTGCCAAGATCGCCCTGGCGGGACTCCAAGGACTCCGATGACGCCAAGGAACTTTCTTTGGAGTCTTGGGAGTCGTTGGAGTCAAAAAAACGGCCCGAAGGCCGTTTTTTAGGAGTCTTTATTGCGGAATTACTTGGCGCCGGACTTCTTCTTGCTCGGATCGAAGTCGTAGACGGCGCGGCCGACGCGGACGAAGTACGGCATCTTCTGGAGGTTCAGCGAGATGGTGCCGACCTTCACGGTGCGCTGCTTGGAGACCTCCTCGATGATCTGCTTCTTGGACAAAGCACCCTTCTCCTTCAAGATCTTCTCGATGACGTCGGCGACGGTGCCCGGCTCGTAGCCCCACTCGCGCAGAGCGTAGAGACCGCGGCCCACGAGCACGAACTGCGGATAGCGGATGAGTTCGTTGTGGACGGCCTGGACGGTGACGTTCTTGTGGTCGAACTGGGCCTCCTTGATGCGGTTGGCGATCTCCATGAAGTGCAGCGGCTGACCGGCCTTCTTGAGGATGATCTCCACTTTGTCGCGGATGGAACGGGGGCGGACGAAGCGCCACTCGGTGAGTCCCCAGCCTTCGGAGATCTCGCGGAGGCGCTCATCGATGGAAAGGCAGGACAGGATGAGCTCCGGGCTCGGCGTGCGGCCCTCGAAGGCGGGCATGGACTGGATCGACGAGACGAGCTCGGCGCTCTTCATGCAGGCGTGGCGCTTGTTGAGGAACTTCACGGCCAGGTCGATGATCGAGTTGATGTCGTCCTGCGAGAGGGTGGCCAAACGCCAGAACGGCTTGCAAGTCATGCTGCGGCCCTCGCTGGAGAGCTCGCTGTCGATGCTGAAGGACAAGCGCAGGATGGCGCCGTCGACGACGGGCGTACCCGGCAAGCGCTTCAGGACGGCGGAGATGAGTTCACTTCCCAGCATCACGCCTCCGTGGGAGCGCAGGATGCCCTTGGCCATTTCGTTCACTTCGTTGAGCTTGGTGGTGCGGACGGTGCGGCGCAGCTTGGAGAGAGCGATGCTCTCGATCTGACGGATGCGCTCGCGGGTGACGTTAAAGTGCTTGCCGATTTTCTCCAGCGTCTGCTTGGAGTGTCCGGCGATCGCGAAGCGTCGCTTGATCACTTCCGTTTCCTTCTGCGTTAAGACCAGGAACAAATCACTCAGAAGTTCCTGCAGATTGATGGAAATCTGCGCCTTGCCGGCGGCAGGCGTCGCGGATGTGGAAGTGGTCGTGGACATAAATCAGCGGGAATGAAGTGAACTAGCTTGTTCTACCAGAAGGTTGACAGGAAATAAAGATCAACTTGCGTTCCGTCCCAAAGGGCTCGGATTTTCAGGTTTACAAGGGCTAAAGAACAGTATGGGGACCCCCAAAAGGTTCTTATCATATAATCTTTTCATGGTTTGTCAATACCCATTTTTCGAGCGCTCCAATGCGATCTGCAAAATGGCAAGCGCGGACCGTGCATCGGGGTCGACACGGGCGCCGTCGCGGTGCACGGACGTGAAGCGTTCGTCGATAAACACGACGGGCAGCTTGCAGGTGCTTTCCAGTTCGGCGGCCGCGGCGCGGACCTTGCCGGATTGCTCGCCTTCCTCGCCGCCGGGCAGCAGCGGCAACCCCACGATGAGCTTGGTGATCTTGCGTGCGGTCACGATGGTTTTGACCGCGGCGGCCATTTCCTCCTTCGTCTTGTGGTCGATGGTGTTCATGGAAAAGACGATGCCGGTGGCGTCGTCGCCGTAGGCCACGCCGGTGTGCCGGTTGCCGATATCGAGTGCGAGGAGCGGAGCGATAGTGCAAGTGTGACACTGACGCTGAGGGTTGGCCAGGCGGGACTCCGAAGACTCCAAGGACTCCTTGGACTCCCGCAAGCGTGCTCAGCATTTTCCTCGGAGTCCTTGGAGTCGAAAAAAGCCGCCTTGCTGGCGGCTTTTTTTAGGAGTCATGGGAGTCCTCGGCTATTTCTTCTTCTGGGCGAACAGCTTGGCCAAGTTGGACTTCTTGCGGGCGGCGTTCTTCCAGTGGATGAGGTTCTTCTTGGCGGCCATGTCGATGGCCTTGTACGCGCTCGACATCGACTTCTGGGCGTCCTCCGTCTTGCCTGCCTTGGCCAGATCGCTCGTCTTGCGGATGAGCGTCTTCATGCGGGTCTTGAACGGCTGGCGGGCATCACGGCGCTTGATGGACTGGCGCGCGTGCTTGATGGCTGATGCGATGATCGGCATGGAGGGACTGGAAGGAAATCGGTTGAGAGAGCTTGGAAAGGGTAGGGAAAGGCAGGAATGAAGTCAATCCACCTTTGCCCGGACCGGACTGGGCTACTGGGTGATGGCCTGGATGACCGGCGCGAAGTCCTGCTGGATGGTCATCATCGGCTTGGCGACGGACGGCTCCTCCACCTTCACGGCCGAGACTTCCTTGCGCTCGGACATGATGGTGAGATCGATAGCCGGGCTGCCGAGCAGCGAAGCGTGGATGATGCCGTCGATTTTCATGTTCTTGAACGAGTTGCTGAACACGATCTTGAACGACTCGATGGTGATCTCCGATCCGCCGGCCGGAATGGTGATGCGGCCCTTTACGTCGAGCGTGGTGTCGTCGGCCTTGTTGATGTCCAGATCGACGGTGGCGAGGGTGGTTGCGTCCTGGAAGACGTTCATGGTGAATTTCTTGGGCGTCATGGTGCCCTCGGCGACCTTCTTGCCCGAGGACATGAAGGTGTAGGCGTCGCCCTTCTTCTGGAAATCCACATTCTCGGCCGGGGTCTTGGGGTTGCTGAGCTTGAAGTGCGCGTCGCCGTTGCTGTTCATCAGCGCGTCGATATCGAGCTGCACGGTGCCGCCGGTATCGGTGGCCTGGCCCACGAAACCGCGCGGGACGAATTCCTTGTCGGCGTAGAGGATGCCTTTCAGCGATCCCATCTTCTGCACGTCGGCACGCATCTCGGTCTTCATGCGTTCGAGCTCGGCTTTCATCTCGGCGTTCATACCGGTCGGATCGTTCTGCTGCATGGCGTATTCCATGACGGCTTCCAGCGTGGCGGCCAGCTTCTGCTTGTCGGCCTCGACGCGGACGCGGTACATGCCGTCTTCATCCGGCAGCAATTCGACGGCATTCCAAACGTGGGCGCTCTGGGCAAGCTCCTGCAACCGCTTGGCCGAGTCACGGTACTGGGCGACGGACTTTTCGATGAGGCTCTCCACGGTCATGGGCTTGGCGGCCGGATCGTCCTTGGTGCTCTGCGCGAGCAGCTCGTTGATTTCCTTGAACGTGGACATGTACCAGGCCGACGACAGTTTTTTGTCGAGCGTGACCTGGCTCTTGCCCGGCTGCTTCACCATGAGCGAAGCGATGTTCAGGAACAGCTTGGCGTTCAGGCTGCGTACGCTGGCGTTCACCGAGGCGGTGGCCTGCTCCATGGACGGCTTGGCGGGATTCTGGGATTCGATTCCGAACATTTCGCCCGGCGCCGTGGCGGCCATGGTGAAGTCCACGTTGGCGTCGAATTTCGGCTGCTTGGTGTCGGTGAGGTCCACGGCCTGTTTTGCCTTCAGCTCGGCGGTGATGCTGCCCGGGAAGACGTTGGCGATCGGCTGGGTCTCCAGCGCGATGTTGGTGACGGTCTCGGCGAGGAGCGGGGTCTGCACCTTATTGGTCTGCTCGGTGATTTTGGTCACGAAGCGCTCGTGCATCTTGTCCAGCACCTGCTGGGCGGTGAGCTGCGGTCCGCCGCCGCAAGCGGCGAGGAACGCGAGGGAAACGAAAGACAAACCGAGGACGATGCGCTTCATAAGGAGGAAGGAAGGGGTGCCGCCCGAATGGGCGGGGTTTCGGAGTGCAACGGTATCATGGGAAGCACCCCGGAGGAAGTCTGGATTCCGTCCGAAGTGTGCTACCATCGCGGTGTCGAGTACGACGTACAGCTTCGTTCACGCGGTACGTCTTTTGTCCGTTTCACTCCCCTCCTCCTATGTGTGGCATCTTCGGATACATCGGGACGAAGAAGAACGCGGGATCCATCGTCATTAAAGGCCTGAAGAATCTCGAGTACCGCGGCTACGACTCGTGGGGCGTGGCCATGCAGGTGGACGGTGATATCCGCGTGGAGAAGGACGTGGGCAAGATCAGCGGCGTGAAGGACGAGGACTTCGCCGACGACTCCACCCTGGCCGTGGCGCATTCGCGCTGGGCCACCCACGGCGGCGTGACCAAGGAGAACGCCCACCCGCACTTCGGCGACCTCGGCCGCGTGGCCGTCGTGCACAACGGCATCATCGAGAACTTCCAGGAGTTGCGCGCCGAACTGGGCGCCAAGGGCCACGTGTTCGCCTCCGAGACCGATACCGAAGTCATCCCGCATCTCATCGAGGATTTCCTGAAGGACGGCATGAGTTTCCAGGAAGCCGTACGCGCGTCGTGCCTGCGTTTCCACGGCCGCTATGCCATCCTCGCGTTCGAGAAGAGCACCCGCATGCTGGTCGCCGCGCGCACCGGCTCCCCGCTCATCGTGGGTGTGGGCAAGAAGGACGAGTTCTTCATCGCGTCGGACATCCCGGCGTTCCTGGAGTACACCCGCACCGTGCAGTACTTGGACGACGGCGAGATGGTCTCGACCGACGGTGAGACGATCCAGTTCCACGACATCGCCACCGGTGAGGAGCGCAAGAAGCGCAAAATCAAAATCGACTGGGAGGTGAAGGACGTGGAGAAAGGCGACTTCGAGCACTTCATGATGAAGGAAATCATGGATCAGAAGGAAAGCATCCAGCGCGCCGTCCACCAGGACGACGAGCAGATCCAGACCGTGGCCGACGCGATCCAGAATTGCCTGGGCTGCATCCTCACCGCCTGCGGCACCGCCCACAAGATGTGCATGGCCGCCGACTACTTCTTCTCGGTCGTCGCCAAGCGCCACGTGAACGTCACGCCGGCCAGCGAGTTCCCGATTTTCCACCACTTCCTGAAGCCCGAAAGCCTCATCATCGTCGTCAGCCAAAGCGGCGAAACCGCCGACGTGCTGGAGGCCATGAAAGTGGCCAAGAAAGCCGGTTCCAAGGTGCTTGCGATCGTGAACTCGGAGGGCTCGTCCGTGGCGCGCCTGGCCGACTACACGCTGCTCATCAACGCCGGACCCGAGCGCGCGGTCGCGTCCACCAAGGCCGCCACCGGACAGATGGCCGTGCTGCTGCTGGTGGCCCACGCGGTGACGGGCAAATTGCACGAAGGCCGCACGCTGCTCATGGAGACCGGCGGACAGATCAACGACATGTTGAACCCGCGCTACATCTCGCACATCCGGTCCATCGCCGCCAAGATCTACAGCCACAACAACATGTACATCATCGGCAAGGGCTGGAACTACCCGATGGCCCTGGAGAGCGCGATCAAGATCCAGGAAGTCAGCTACATCCACGCCGAAGGATTCGCCGCCGGCGAGCTGAAGCACGGACCCATCGCGCTCATCGAGAAAGGAACGCCCTGTATCGCGCTGATGGGCAAAGATGAATTCACGAGCGACATGATCAGCAACATCATGGAGCTGAAAGCGCGCGGCGCGTA
>DAORHV010000053.1:0-7293 GCA_035438175.1 Candidatus Peribacteria bacterium | reverse complement strand
ACGGCCCCGCGATCTCGCGCACGTTGGCCGTGGGAGAAGCGTCGTCGTGGATCAGCGCCGTCCAATCCTGGAACGTCTGCGTCCGGATGCTCTCCAGCGCTTTGCGCAAATGTTCGGGCTTGGGCTCGTAGGTGGGCACGTAAATGTTGACCGTCACGTTACTCATAGGGGACTGCATTCTACTCCCGCTATACTGATAGGGACATGCGTATCGACGTACTCACCTTATTTCCGGCGATGTTCGAAGGCCCGCTCACCGAAAGCATCCTGAAGCGGGGCGCCGAGGCCGGCCTGATCGACATCCGCATCCACGACATCCGGAGTTTCGCCGTCGGAAAGCACCGGCACGTGGACAACAAGCCGTACGGCGGCGGCGCCGGCATGCTCATGGAGTGCGAGCCCATCGTGACGGGCATGGAGCAGATCGAAGGAACGCCGGGCGTGCAGCGCACCCCGGGCAAGGCCGTGAAAGGCAAGCCGTGGCGCATTCATTTCTCGCCGCGTGGCAAACGGCTCAAGCAGCTGAACGTGGAGAAGATTGCCAAGAAGCATGACTGGCTGCTGCTGTTGTGCGGCCATTACGAGGGCATTGATCAGCGCGTGATCGACGGCTGGATCGACGAGGAAGTCAGTATCGGCGATTACGTGCTGACCGGCGGCGAACTGCCGGCCATGGTGCTCATCGATGCCGTCGCCCGCCACGTGCCGGGCGTGCTGGGCAAAGAGGAGAGTGCGGCCGAGGAGAGTTTTTCCAAGGCACTGAAGCGTAAGAAGGAGTATCCGCACTACACCCGCCCGGAAGAGTTCCGCGGCATGCGGGTGCCCGAAATCCTGCTGTCGGGACACCACGAAAACATCGCCAAATGGCGCCAGGAGCAGTTGCAGTAGGGTATTATTGACAATAATAGTAAATATAGTATAGTGCGTTTCTAATGCCTTCCAAGAAACCACTCAAGATCGCAGATATCCTCGAGCAGCAGCTGGAAGATCCGGTCATGCGCGAGAAGGCTAATAGGGAGTTCCAGAAGCATGCAGCGGGGTTCCGTACGGCATTTGCCGACGTACGTGATGCGGTTTCGAAAATCCTCGCCCGCTCGTTGTATGAAATCGCCTGGTTCCAGGAGGTGCCGTTTGTCGTGCAGGACATGCCACGTTCCCGTACCGACCGGAAGGAGACTTGGGAGGAGCAGGAAGAGCGTCTGCGCGGTGCCATCGATCGCCTTGAAACCAACCAGGTTGAGGAATTGCGTGCGCAAGTCGCGCGCGCCATACACGAGAAACTGGTCGACAAGCTCCGCGTCGCCATTCCGAAATATCTCGGCAGTCCGGGCATGCTGGCAATCCAGCAGCGCTTCATGATCGCGGAGGATCCTCCGACGTCCGGCAACCCTGTCCGCGGCCAGTTGCGGACCGTCGCCGATGATGGCTATCGCCCGGAGCCACTCGACAAACGTACCGGTGAGAGCATGGGCCGCGATAAGCCGAAGGACGAATAACTGCTACCATGCAGCCATGTTCGCGATCCTGAACAACACCCTGGTCGAGAGCGGATCGGTCACGTTCGAGGTGAAGGTGCATGCCGGCGCCCATAAAACGAAAGCCAAGGAAATGCTGGACAACGGCGTGTACAAAATCGACGTGGCGGCGGTGCGCGAAGACGGCAAAGCCAACGCAGAGCTGGTCGATTTTCTGGCCGATGCGTTCGGCGTGGCCAAAGCGCACGTGGAAATCCTGTCTGGTCACACCAGCGGACAGAAGCGCATCAAAATTTCGCTCTAGCGATGAAATTGTTGATGGATCTCTTTCAGCCGCTTGTTCGTTAAGTGCGTGTAAATCTGGGTGGTGGTAATGCTGGCGTGCCCGAGCATTTCCTGTACCGAGCGGATGTCCGCGCCGTTGCGCAACAGTTCGGTGGCGAACGTATGGCGCAGCGTGTGCGGCGTCACTTTCTTCAGGATGCCGGCCTTCACGGTGAGCATGCGCACGATCCGCTCGATGGCTTGCGGCTGCAGACGGCGGCCTTCGTGGGCCACGATGTCTTGCTTGGACCTGTTCGAGTTGCTGATGAACACCGGCTTCCAGTTGTCCGTGCGTGAATCCAGGTAGCGCTTCACGTGGTCCACCGATTCCACCGACAGGAACACGATGCGCGCCTTGCGGCCTTTGCCGACCACGCGGAATTCGCGCTTCTCCAAGTTCACGTCGTCGCGGTTCAAGTTACTGAGTTCGCTCACGCGCAGGCCGGTGGAGTAGAGCATATGCAGCACCGCCAAGTCGCGCAGGCCGTTTCTCTTCGTGGGGTCGGCGGCGGCGAAGATTTCATCCAGCTCCTCGCGGCTGAGCACGTCCACCTGGCGGCCGGGAACCTTGGGCAGTTCGATTTTTTCGGCCGAGAGCGTCTTCACGTCGTTCTTGGCCAGGTGCTTGAAGAGCGACCGCAGCGCGATGAGGTGGTACTGCTGGGTCTTGATGTTCAGCGTCACGCCCTGGCCCGGCTGCTCCATGCGGTGCAGGAACAGGCGGTAGTCGCGGATGGTATCGGCCGAGATTTTGCCCACGTCCAACGTGGGTTTGGCGAACTGCTCGAAGCGGTGCAGGTAGTGGCGGTAGTTCTCCACCGTTTTCTTGCTCTGGTATTTGCCCACTTCGCAGTGCGTCAGGAAATCGTGGATGGCGTCTTTCAGTTGCACGGAGGTCAGTATACTCCGGTTGGCGCCTTTATGTGATTAACGCAGCATTCGTTCCTCTTTCCAATTTTTATATTCCTGATAGTCAATTTTTCTCATTGCTTCGCCAGTTACATACTCCTTGATGTATGCCAAAGGATTATTTTTTTTGAGTTCACCTGCGACATACTCTTCGCCGAAACGAGCTTCGCTATCAAAGACAATGCTTTCGGCATCCTCGACATGCTTTACGGCATGAACGCGGCAAAATAAGGTACCGCTGTTTGATTCTTCGCCCCAGAAGCGAGTGCAATGAAAGCCTTTGTGATCGAATTCGTCCCTCATACAGGTAAATCTAGCATATCAACAGAAATTACTTCTGGCACTTCGGGCACCATGCGGTGGTGCGCTGGGCCTGCACCGCGGACTTGATGACGGTTCCGCACACGCGGCACGCTTCGCCGGCTTTGCCGTACACGAACAGGTCGTCTTGGTTGCGGCCGGGCTTGCCGAACAGGTCCGAGAAATCCGAGATGCTGGTGCCCATGTTGCGTAGGCCTTTTTCCAGCGACTCGCGCATGCCGTCGTAGACTGCTTTGCGTTCTTTGGGCTTCAGCGTCCGGGCCGCGCGGCGCGGGTCGATTTTGGCGATGAAGCACGCCTCCTGGGCGTAAATGTTGCCGACGCCGGCCACGAACGCCTGGTCCATCAGCAGCTCTTTAATCTGCCGGTTGGGGCGCTTGGCCAGCTTGGCTTCGAATTCGGCGAACGGGATCTCCAGCGCTTCGGGTCCGAGCGCCTTGATGGACGGATGATGCAGCGCGTCGATGGTGGGCATGACGAGCGCGCGGCCGAGCGTGCGCGGATCGTTGAACGCGATGACCACGTCGTCGGCCAGGTGGAACAAAATGCGCTCGTAGGTGAGCGCCGCGTCCGACTTCTTGCGGATGCCGAGCCGTCCGCTCATTTTCAGGTGCAGCATCAGCGTGGTGCCGTTCTCCAGTTCGGCCAGCATGTATTTGCCCCGGCGCTTGATGTTCTTCACCGTGCGTCCGCGCACGGCTTTCTCGAACCGCCTGGCGTCGCCGACCATGTTGGCGCGCAGCACTTCCACGTCCACGATCACGCGTCCCACCAGGAAAGGGGAGACGGAGCGCACCGTTGTTTCGACTTCGGGGAGTTCGGGCATGCGGCGGGAGTTACCGTCCGTTGCGGACGGCGGCGTCCAGGTTCTTCTGCAATTCGGCGCGCGTCAGGATTCCTTCCCAGCGCTGTGCTCCGGCGATGAACGCGGGGATGCGCTTCACCGGGATTCCGTCCGCCGGCGTGTAGCTGTCCTGGGCCACCGCCATGTTCTGCATGCAGGTTTTGAACTGGGCCTGGTCGATCTTCAGCGTCTTGGCGAACGCGAAGATGGGCGTGTCGGTTTGCGGGACGTTGGTCAGCAGGTACGTGTCCATGGCCGGGAACTGGTTCTGGACGCCGGCGCACAACGCGGCCTGGTCCATGCGTTTACCGGCGGCCGTCATGGCCACGAAGATCCGTTCAATGCTCAGCTTGCCGGCGGCGACGTAGTTGGCGTCGATCCAGTCGCGCTCCTCCAGCGCATGCTGGCGGCAATACTCGCAATCGTAATCGAAGAATTCCGTCAGGCGCGGCGGACCTTTCTCGCCCGTGTCGCCGTACCCGATGGTGCTGATGATCAGGTGCCCGGTCACCGCGGCGGGCGCGGCAGCCGACGGAGCCTCCAGGCTGTCGGTGGTGGTAGGCGACGGATCAGCCTCGTGTTCGTCGGCCAAGGAACCCGACGCGCTCGACTGCGCCGACGATGCGGCGGAAGAGCGGTTGCTTGCTTTGCTGAAATTCGCAGACTGTTCGCCGGTGCCCGTCTCGGGGATGCGGGGCATGGTTCCGGTCTGCACGGTGCACGCGCCGAAGACGCAGCACGCCGCAAGCATGGCCGGGAACGACAGGGCGGAGAGTTTCATGGGACCGCCAGAGTGTACGACTCTGCCGTTGCGTAAGCCAGAGTTTGCTTGATAATGACTCCCGTGCAACCGCGCGTGAACATCCTTGGCGTTCCGGTCGATGTCGTCACCCGCGACGAAGCGGTGGCGCGTCTCGTGGAATGGCTGGGTTCGGGGGGACAACATCACGTGGCGACGCCCAACCCCGAGATGCTGGTGGAGGCGACGAAGAACCCGGCGTTGTTCCAAGTACTCAATCGCACCGCGCTCAATCTGCCCGACGGTACCGGTTTGTTGTGGGCCGCGCGCCGCGCCGGTACTCCGCTGCGTGAACGCGTCACCGGTGTGGACGTCATGACACGGCTGTGCCTGACCAACGCGGGCAAGGTGTTTTTGCTGGGCGCAATTCCGGGCGTGGCTGAACACGCCGCCGCCAAACTCCTGGAAGCGAATCCGCAGCTTTCCATCGTGGGCACGTTCGCAGGTTCGCCCAAACCCGAACATGAGGAAGAAATCATCCGCATGATCAACGCGTCGGGCGCCACGCTGGTGTTCGTGGCCTACGGCGCGCCCAAGCAGGAGCTGTGGATCGACCGCAATTTAGCAAAACTACCCGCGGTCCGTGTGGCCATGGGAGTCGGCGGCGCGTTCGATTTCGTCTCGGGCCTGCGCAAACGCGCGCCGGCCTGGATGCAAAACGCCGGATTGGAATGGCTGTGGCGGCTCCTGCAAGAACCGCACCGTCTCCGGCGCATCCTCACCGCGACGATCATGTTTCCACGGCTGGTGAGCCGCGCGTCACGTTAGAGCGTGTTGCCGTGCATGGGCTTGGTCTCCAGTGTCTCCCACGGCTTGGTGGGACTGATGCGAACGTAATACGAGCGTACGTCGGTGGTGACGACGAAGCTGGATCCGACGATTTCGGGGCGGGGCGGCAATGCTTCCACGTCGCTGATCGTTTCCTTCTCGTGGGCTTCGCCGAACAACTGGATGACGACCGGAATGGTGACGTGTTCAGCCACCAGGGCGCCCTTCAAATTCAGGGTTCCGCGGCCGATGACGGCGGCGGCTACGACTACGGCCAGCGACAGCAGCAACGCCATGGCGACGGTCATGCCGTAATTTTTGTGGTGTGTGAGTTTTTCGAGATCCATCGCATCAGTATACCAGATTTCAGCCGTCCGAGACAGTGAGGCTTCCGTCGGCCGGTACCGGCGTGTAGAATCTGCGCCATGTCCTCTCTCGTCCTCATCCGTCACGGCCAGTCCCTTTGGAACCTTGAAAACCGGTTTACCGGCTGGACCGACGTCCCCCTCACCGACCGCGGTGCCGCCGATGCCGCCCTCACGGGCAAGGCTCTGAAGGATTTTACCTTCGATATCGCGTTCACCTCGCGCCTCAAGCGCGCCAACGACACGCTGGCCACGGTGCTGAAGGCCATGGGCGCCAAGGATGTGCCGACCGAATTCGATTCCGCCCTCAACGAGCGCCACTACGGCGACCTTCAGGGTCTGAACAAAGCTGAAACCGCCGCCAAGTACGGCCAGGACCAGGTGAAACTCTGGCGCCGCAGCTACGATACGCGCCCCCCGAACGGCGAGAGCATGGCCGACTGCGAGCGCCGCACGCTGCCGTTCTTCCTGCAGTACGTGCTGCCGCTGGTCCACGCCGGCAAGAACGTGATCATCGCCGCGCACGGTAACAGCCTGCGCCCCATCATGAAATATCTGGAGAACCTGTCCCCCGAGGACGCTTCGGGCATGGAGATCGGTCTCGTGAGCCCCTACGTGTACACGTTCGAGGGCGACACCATGGTCAGCAAGAAAACCGTGGACGTGCCGGGCATCCAGAAGACACAGGACGCCTCCGCAAAGGCTCCGGGAGCCAAATAAGGCGCTTGGACATTCTCCGGTAACCGGGTATTTCGGCATGGGTCGGAAGGCCGTTTTGTGGTATACTGATGGGATTCCATGCCGGCCCACAAACACAAAAACACACGCCTCCCGTTTGCCGACCGCTCACCGGTCGTGCCGTTGCTTGCCGCAATCGGACTGCTGGTGTGGCTGGGCTTTCTGTACAAGAACAACATCGCCGGCGTGTTCGACATCGGCATTTACGAAGGAATCGGCGGCCGTCTGAAGGAGATCCTGCAGGGCGGCACCGCCAACATCGACAGTGAATATCCGCCGCTGGCGACGCTGCTGTTTTTTGTCGCAGTGGCGAATCCGCTGCACGTCGGTTTCGATCTCGCCTGGCTCGTCATCGTGCTCTGCGCCATCGCCGCGGCAGGCGCATACGCCGTTTTCGCGTTGCGCGACCGCCTCGGCTGGCTGATCCCGGCGTCCATCGCCGGAACGGTATTTCTCATCGGACCCGAGCTGGTGTTCGCGCGCTTCGACGTGCTGGTGGCGGTCATGCTGCTGCTGAGCCTGCGGGCACGCGCCACCGGGCATTTCGCCCATTGCGCCGCGTTCCTGGCCGTCGCCTGCGCCATCAAAATCGTTCCCGCATTGCTCATTCCGGCCGTGTTCGCCACCGCCCCGCGTTCGGAGTGGAAGCGCATGGGGCTCGGATTCCTGGCGGGCCTGGGAGCGTCGTTCCTCATCCCGGTCGCGGCGATGGGCATGCGGCTCACGATGCAGAACATCACGCACATGCTG
>DAORHV010000052.1:0-7295 GCA_035438175.1 Candidatus Peribacteria bacterium | reverse complement strand
GTGGACAGGTTGGAGACTTTCTCCAGCGCCTCGCGCTGCTTCTGGCTGGCGACGCGCAGTTCTTCCTGCATGCCGCGCATTTCTTCCTCCTTGGCCTCCAGGCGCTTGCGCTGGGCGTCCAGTTCGGTGACTTTGCGATCGAGGCCCTTCTCTTTCTCTTCGACGCGGGCTTCGTCCTTCTGGAGCTTCAGCTCCATCTGCTGGGCGTCCAGCCGGGCGGCCGAGACGATTTCTTTGGCCTGGGCCTTGGCCTCGGCCTCCTGGGTCTTGAGCGCGCTGCGCTGCTCGATGACCTTCACGTTCATGTCGTTGAGCTCTTTCTCTTTCTTGTCGATCTCGGCTTGGAGCTTGGCTCCGATCTTCTTGCCCGAACTGAACCAGAACCATCCGCAGAGCAAACCGAGGAGGACTCCGGCGATCAGGGCGCCAAAGACGATGGGGTAATCCATGGATAAGGGGGAAAGCAGTGTGCTTCCCGCTCAGCGAACGACTCGATGACGCCTTTTTCCCAAAATCACACGCGTAGAGACGCGATCCGTACGGATAACGTCGCAGGGCTGTCGATGCGGTGCAAGGCTGAAGTCATGGGGGTCGTAATCAGGGTTCGAGTTCGCTGAAAAGGGAAGTTGATATCCTTATTGTAGATCAGGTTGATGGTCTCGGCCAGAGCCCGGACGGGCTTTGCCGGAGCCAAAAGCCGAGCGGTAGCCGAAAACAGACATTGCGTATTTGCACGGTTTTTTGTCTGGGAAACCTTTGCACACTTTGGTCCACGCGCCAGAAACCGCCCGTTTCACCTTGGAACAGGCGCGGCTCCCGCTGCGGCTGGAACCCGGCGCAGATCCAGGACAAGCCGAAAACCGGCAGCCGAGCCATGCGTACGTGCCGGCGGCTCTGTAGACCGGCCGCCACCGCTGGTTTCATGACGCATATGCAATACCTCCTTTCCGCCCTTACGGGCATTGTTCTCCTCTGCGCGCCCATCACGTTGCGGGCCCAGGTCATCAGCGAAGTGCTCTGGATGGGCAGCGACCAAAGCACCTCCGACGAATGGCTGGAACTTGCCCGCTTGCCATGTGCTTCCGCCGATTGCCCGGCTGTGGACCTGGGCGGCTGGAAGATCACGTCGCTGAATTCATCCGGCGTCGAAACGGTCATCGCCACGCTGCCGGGCGGCACCCAGCTGTCGCTGGAGCATCCGCTGGTCATCGCCAGGCAGGCCGCCGCCGTCTCGCGGCTGGCGCAAGAGCCCGATGTGCTCAGCTCCTCCGTGTCGCTGCCGAACACCAAGCTGCTGCTGAAGCTCATAGATGCGGCCGGAACGGTGGTGGATGAAGTGGACGACGGCGTGGGTGCGCCGTTCGCCGGCGCCAATCCGTCGGGCGGAACCAAGGCCAGCATGGAGCGGGTGGATCTGTCGGTGGCCGGAACCGTGAAGGAGAACTGGCGCACCGCGACCGAAGCCCGCGGGCTCGATGCCGGCGCGGCCATGCTTGCCACGCCCGGTTGGTTTGACTACCCGGATGAGCCTGGTGATCCGCCGCCCGATCCGCCTCCCGTCGACAGCGGCAGCGGTACGACGGTGCCGCCCGAGGAAGGCCCCGGCTCGTCGTCGGGTTCCGGCAGCACACTTCCCGAGCCGCCGCCCGCCGAACCTCCGCCGGTGGCCGCGCTTCCGCCGCCGGCGCATGTGATTCTCAGCGCGGTCCTGCCGAATCCGGCCGGCAAGGACGAGCTTGGCGAATGGATCGAGCTGAAGAATCTGTCGGACGAGCCGGCCGTACTGACGGGCTGGAAGCTGATCGGCGAAGGCAGCACGATCAAGTCCTTCGCGCTGGACGGTAAGGCGATCGACGCGTCATCCGCCCTGCGCCTGACGTTCGCCGAGACGCAACTGTCGCTCACGAATACCAAGTTCACGCTGTCGCTGCGCGATGCCTCGGGCGTGGAAGTCTCGTCCGTCAGCTGGGAGAACGCCGCCGAAGACCGCGCGTACCGCCCGAATCTCTATTCCGAACTCACCATGCACGGGACCGTCAGCCGGGTGATCGATGGCGACACGTTCGAAGTCGTCTTCGACGAAGAAGCGGCGCCCGACGGCCGCACCTCGGCGACCGTGCGCCTAATCGGGGTGGACGCACCGGAATCGGTGCATCCGACCAAGAAGCCCGAGCCGTATGGAGTAGAGGCATCGATATTCCTCAAAGGGCTTATGGAAAAGAAAAAAGTTGAACTACAATTTGATACAGAAAACTGGGATCTCTACGACCGCATGCTGGCCTACGCCAGCGTGGACGGACAGGTGTCGGCGCAGGAACGTTTGCTCTCCACCGGTATGGCGCGCGTGTACCCAGACTACCCGTTCGCACGCCGGAGTTTGTTCGACCAGTACGAACTCCAGGCCAAGGTGCTGCGAGTCGGCATCTGGTCGGGTCCGGCATCGTCGCCCGAGTACAAAGCGCCGGCGGTCATCGTCGCTGCGGTGACAACTGAATCCGCACCTGCCGCAGCAGAGAATGCGGGTGCGACTGCGGTGTCCGCATCCGTCTTCGTACCGGCTTGGTCGAAGCTTGGCATCTCGGAAGTGTATGCGCACGTGTCGGCGTCGGAAGCCGGACTGCTCGGCAAAGAGTGGATTGAACTGCGCAACGACGGCGACGAAGCACTGTCCCTGCAGGGATGGAAGATCCGTGTCGGCGAGGGTTCCAAGGCCAAGACTTCAGCCATTGCCTTTACCGGTGCGGTTGCACCCGGCGGATTTGCCGTGCTGGCGGGCTCGGGCGAAACGTTCAAATTGCGCGATTCGGGTAATGCGCTGGCGCTGCTCGCGCCGGACGGCACGGTCGTGTCCGACACGGCGTATCCGTCGCTGAAAGCCGGCGAGGCCTGGGTCACCGATGCCGGCGGCTGCGTCACCAAGGAGCCGACGCCCGGATCGGCGAATCATTGTGCCGGCAAAACGACGGTCGCTGCCGCGGCCACGTCCAAGAAGACCAAAACGACCACCGCAAAGAAAGCCCCGGCGGCAAAAAAGACGGCGGCCAAAAAAACGCCGGCGCCCGAATTCCTGCTGGCGCAACAAAGCCTGGGGGATCTGCAATCGCGTCCGTCCGGGTCACTCACGCTCGGCGAAGCGGGCGGCGCGTCGTTCTGGCAAGCGCTCACGTTCTTCCTGGCGGCGCTGGCATTGTCGCAGGGCGCACTCATGGGCCTGGTCGCCTGGCGTTCGGGCTTGCTGCCGGGTACGCGGAAAGCGTCCGTGACCGGGTGCCGGGCAGCCGATTAGGCATCCACGCCGTCGCCGGCGTCCTGCTTCAGGAAGTTGCGGATGTCGGCGACCACATTGCCCTCTTCAGAGCGTGCAGACGTTTCGATCTCGCGTGCAAGGCCGCGTTCGACGGCGTTGCAGTTCTCGGTGTAGGTGCTGCCGATGGACGAGATGGTTCCCCGGAAATCCTGCATGACACTTTCCTCCTGCAGATCGGCCTCTGGTGCGGCCTCCGCGATGCCCTGCTGCTGCTCGACGATCAGGCGCTTGCGCATTTCGGCATCTTCGGAGCGCAGGGCGGCTTCCGCTTCGCATAAGGCCTTCAGCTCCAGGCGCAAAGCGGTCGGCCATTCATTCCTCTCGATACGCTCGATGTACGAACGCTTCTTCTCGGCCGAGATGCTCCGGGCGTTGCGGATGGTGTAGAGCAGGAGCTCGTAGGCGGTGATGGTGGGATTGGTCGTCATGGGTGGAGGTGGAGATGCGGGTGGACGTCAGCCGTGCTTAGGGAACGATGGGCGACGGAGTGGGCGCCGTGACGACCGGCACGACCGTCTTCAGCTGGATCACGTCGGCGGGCTTGGTGGGGTCCACCGCCGGCGGAGTGTCGAAGGGGACGGACTCCGCTCTCAGGCCTTCTGCCTTGCGGTATGTCAGATGGTACTGGCCGTTGTCGGGCGTGAGGTCGATGGACGCATACTGTCCGTTGCTGCCCTGCAGAATGATGAACCGCCCGCCTTTGGCTTTGGTGGCGCATACTTCGAACGCGGTGTCGACGCCGCCGATGTTGATGTTCACTTTCATGTTGCGCACGCCGGATTCGTTGATGCTGCCCAGGCGGTGTTCGGCGTCCGGCTTTTCATTGATGTTCTTCACCTTTTCCGAGCGCTCGATCAACTTGGTGCGCAGGAACACTTGCGCCGCTTTGACGAGCTCCGGCGAGGAGAGCTTATCGACCGCCGTCTTGAACAGGTCTTTCTGTTCCGGAGGAACGTTCAGTTTGTCGATTTTGTTCTTCAGCGCAAGATTCGCGCCGTTCGTACCGGCGGCGACGGCGTACAGGTCGTCCTCCAGTCCGAACAAGCCCTTGTCGCCGAAGCGCGTCGTGATGCCGGAAAGCGTCTTGTAGACGTTTTCCACTTTCGGCATCGCGTCGTCCGGGAATTGCTGTTTCTCCAGGGCGGCCCTCTCCTCGGCGATCTTCGCGCGCAGTGCGATACCCGAATCCCGCAGGACCGTGGCTTTTTTCAGATCGTCCAGCGATACGTCGGTCCCCAGCATCTGGGCCAGCTCGCGCATGCCCTGTTCTTCCAGCGCCAGGAAATCCACCTCTTTCTGCATGTCGAGGATGAACGCTTCGCAAACGTCGCCCTTCGCGGTGGCAATCGCCAGTTTGCGGTCGGTGTCTTTGCCGAGCTTGAGGATTTCGCCCTTCGACGCTTCGGCGAATTTCAGCAGCTTGCCGCCGGCTGCGGCCACCGCTTCGTCGACTTTCTTGGTCGCCGCGTCCTCCATGGATTTGCTCAGCGTCTGGACCAGGTCGTTCTTCTCGTATTCCTTGCGGCTCTCCTTGAGAGCGCCGTTCCAATGCTTGCTGCCTTTGCCGAATGCAAGGTTGAAACCGCGGCCCCAGCGGCTGCTTTCCAGCGCGGATTTGCGCTTGTTGTAGGTATCGGCGATTTCGAGCGATACGGAGCTTTGCTTGTCGCGCACTTCCTTCATGCGGCCTTCGGTCGTTCCCATGGCCTGGCTCTTGCCTGCGTACTCATCGATGACGTCGGTACGCTCTTTCAATTTATCGAACACCAAGCGATGCTCGCGCCAGTCGTTTCCGGAAAAATGAGTGTGCATACGGTGGAACGGAATGGATGTTTGTCTCCGAATATAATACCATAAATTTCCTCAAAAACCAACTTTACTGTAGTTCTGGGCTGAAAGAAGCCAAAGATTGACATTTTAATGCAAAAATTGTTAAATACATTATAAGATGGGGAACCCACGTGAATTTCACCGGCACCCTGCTTCCGTTGAGCCGCTTTCCGATGGTTCAATGCCGAGGGCTGTTCCTGATTCACCCGCAACCGACGTGATCGACCGCATTGTGACCATCATCGGGGATCTTGGCGTGACCGACGAAGAACGCGCGGTGTGGAACCGCGAGGTCGGCCGCGTCGTCAGCATGGCGCGCGGGGGCAAGGCCGACCAGGTCCGTGCGATGCTCGCCGATATGGGCGCCAAGCTGAACGAGTGCTTGCTTGCCGCGCTGCAAAGCGATCTGGAAGTTCCCCGTGAGTCCATTGCCGAAGCGATGGCGCATGGCTACACACTGGACGAACTGTACGAGGTGCATGACGCCGTCGGCCGCCCGCTCCAGACGCGTGCCGCCGAAATCGCCGAGCTGCGCTGCATCGTGGAAGCCATGCGGTCCCAGGCGTTGCCGCACATCAACCGCGCCGGCACGCAGGCATCCGCCGCGTTGAACGCCGAGAAACTGCGGCAATCCGATAAAGGCCGCGCCACCCGCGAATCCGAACAATTGCTTCTGATGCATGTTGCCGATTTCGGCAAGTTCCTGGACCGGCTGAAGGTCCCCGTCATGCGCGAGCAACTGCGCCATTCGCCCGCGGTACTGGCCTTGGCACTGCGCCGTTTCGGCGCACTGAGCGTGCATTTCCTGGGGCACGACCAGGCCCGCATCCAGAATCGCGGCCAGTTGGCCGACCTGCTGGACGCCGGCTGCACCGACGGGGTCATCGCCGGGATGTCGCTGCACGACGTCGCCGCGGTGCTCGAGTCGCTGCGGCAGCTGATCGGTGAAGCCGGATGCGCGTCACCCGAAGCGGTGCAATTCGTGGACCGTCTCATCGTCCGGTGCATGGAATTGTTTGCCGAAGCCGATGATCCGCAATTGTCGCTGAAGGTGCTGAATACCACGTCGCGTTTGCACCTCGCTCATCCGAAGATCGCCGAATTCCGCAGCTTGCTGCTCGACAACGTGGCCGGGGCATCGGCCGGACTGATGTCGCACGAAGTATCGTTGGCGATCGAATCGTGGCGACGCTCGTATCAGGAACCGTCGGTGGCCGATGACGACGCGGTCGGCTTGCTGATGCAGCGCGGCGCCCAGGTGGCCCCCGCCTACGACCAGCGCCGCGTGATCGGCGCGTTGCACGACGTCGCCGAACTGAACGGCGTCCGGCATTCGCCGCATGCGCGGTCGTACGTCCAGGCGCTGATGGCGCAGGGTACGGAGCTGGCCGGAACATTCGGACCGCAGGACGTGGCCTACAGCATGCGTTCAGTCGGTCTGATGGTCGGTGACGGCATCGATGAGGGGGCGTTCACCGAAGCCGTGGCACAGCGCGGTGCGGCATTGCTGGCGGATCACCGGCAGCGCGCGGCATTCGGTAACCGCGAAGTCGGCATGACGCTGCTCGCGATCGCTGACATGGAGCGTAACCGAGCGCAACGTCGCACGTTGCCCATTCCTACGCCGGCGCGCGGACAGTTCATCGACCGGCTGGCAGCCAGGTCGGCAGAAATCGCCGATCGCCACGACGCCGTGAGCGGCGCATCGTCGTTCTCGGCTTTCGCGCATATCGAACACCGTTCGCCGGCCGTCTCGCACCTGTTGCAGACGCTGGCTCGTACGGGTCCGAAGTGGTCGGTTGCAGGCGCACCGGCGGACTGCGAACGGCGCCAGTCCGAAAGCCTGTGGAGCATTGCGCGCATGGGTCTGGCCGACGAACATTCGGTGACGTTCGCGCGTTTCCTTGCACGCACACTGACTCAACGGTTGCCCCAAATGAACCTGACCACGCTGGCCCGCAGCATGTGGTCGTGCATGGTGGTCCAGCACATGCAGCCCGAAGCGCTGGCCGAAGACGTGCTGAAACCGCTCATGGACCGTGCCGACGAACTTTTGGCCCGCCATTCCGGCGGACTGCAATTCCCCGAGGCCATGCAGCTGTATCACGGTCTCACCGGACTGCGCGGGTAAGCCAACGCCGGTTGCGAGGCGGCCTGC
>DAORHV010000051.1:0-7341 GCA_035438175.1 Candidatus Peribacteria bacterium | reverse complement strand
CCTTACCCCAGCTTCACCGCCGTTTGTTTGCTGCCCGCCCGCTGCGCCCCCGCCACGCTCGCGTCGCTGAAGCGCGTGCTCAAGGCCGCCGGACTGAAGACCATGGAGATGACTCCCAAGGCCCACGACGACCAGATGGCCGTCATCCAGGCCATTCCGCATTTCAAGAGTCTGCTGATGGGCGAACTGCTGCAGTCGCTGGGCGTGGATCTGCAGGCCGTCTCCAAAACATTCACGCCCACCTACGAACTGGAGTTCAACGTCATCGGTCGCTTCCTGGATGACGAGCCCGAACTCTACATGCCCATTATCTTCCGCAATCCCGCCGCTCCGGCTATCCTCCGCCGGCTCAAGCGCCTGCTCGACGGCTACATCCGCATCGCCGACCGCCGCGATCTGCCCGCCGCCTCGCGCCGGTACCGCCGTCTGAAACGCCACTTCGCGCCGTTTGCAAAGCGCGCCCGCAGCCACAGCGAGGCCTGCATCGCCACCCTCTCCAAGCTCTCCCGATGATCATCTACACCCTCGGACCCTCCGGCACGTTCTCGCACGAAGCAGTGCAGCAGATCTTTCCGGACGCCGACGTGCGTTTCGGCCCCAACTTCGACGCCGTGTTTGCCGCGCTGACAAAGCACCCCGAATCGGTGGGCGTGGTTCCCATCGAGAACAGCCTGCACGGCTCGGTGGATGAAATCCTGGACCTCCTGCGCGAGAGCGACGTGAAAATCTGGCGTATGCACGAGGTCGCCATCCGCCATTCGTTCGGCGCCCAGAATCCCAAGACCGTCACCAAGATCGCTTCCCACAGCCAGGCGCTGCGCCAGTGCCGCAAGTGGTTGCGCGAGCACTACCCCAACGCCGAGCATCTGCCCACCACCAGCACCGCCGCCGCGGTGAAGCTGGCCGGGTCCGACGACTCGGTGGGCGCCATCGGTTCGCAGCGGCTCATCCGCACGTCGGGCCTGAAATTGGTCGATACCGACATCGAGGGCGACGCCAACACCACGCGTTTCGCCATCGTGTCCGTGAACGATCCGTTCCCCGGCAGCCTGCGTACGCGCATGAGCATCGCGTTGCACCCGCACCCGTACGAGGACCGCCCCGGTTATCTGCACATGCTCATCACGCCGTTCAAGGCTTACGATTTGAACTTGAGCCGCATCGAGAACCGTCCGACCGGCAAGAAGCTGGGCGACTACAACTTCTTCATCGATTTCGTCGGCGGCCCCGACGAGCCGCGCACCAAGAAGGCGCTCGAGGACCTCTCCAAGCTGGCGGAGATTCAAATTCTGGGTGTCTGGTAGGCAAATTATTGACGCTCGCGCGACATTTGTTAGCATGCCCGCGATGACTTCACGTTTCGCTGTCGCCTGCGTCTGCTGCCGCACCTGTGTGCGGTCGGCGGGCGAACGTGCGTAAGCGAGTGAACTGAGTACGCAGTCCGTCTTCCGACATCGGAGGACTTCTTTTCCGTTCCCATGATTCCATTTCTTCTCCAGCATCGGCGGTCGTGTAGTGCGGAGAGCGCATGAGCATTCGTTCATGTCTCTCCCAGCGGCTTTCTTTCTTCCTTTTTCCTTCCACTCCCATGAACTCCGCTCCCGACACCGAAACCATCACCGACCCCGCCCTGGACGCCGCCGTGGCCTCCGCCCACTCGGGCTGGAACGGCATCGCACTGGCCGACTTCGCCCATGCCCTCACCAGCCGTGCGCTGACCGTCACCGTCGCCGACCGCAAGATCCGCACCGGCGTGGTGCTGGATGAAACCGTCCGGCAAGTCTTCGATTTGTTGCGCGGACTCCGGGTCCGCTCCGTTCAGCATTACCCCAGTTCCGGCGGCGTCGAAGCGCCGCAACTCACCGAGTACCAGCGCTGGGGCATCGCCGACGGCATCGCGCGGTTGCGCTCGGCCATGACCGAACAAGGATTGCTCGTCGCCTGATTCCGGCGTCACCAAGGCCTCGCGCGTGCGGGGCCTTGTTTTCGATTTTCCGGCGCCCGCGCTTGCAGTACGATGCCCGCACATGGCCAAAACGCATCCGTTCACCAAACTGCCCGCACCCAAGCCCGACCCCATTTTCGCGGTGGCCGCCGCCGCCATCGCGGCCGGACCGGCAGCCATCAACGGCACCATCGGCGTGGTCATGGATGAAGACGGCAAGACCGTGCTGTTCCCGAGCGTGGCCAAGGCGCTGAAGGACATCGGCGGCGACATCACCGGGTACAGCTACTCCTATCCCGCGCTGGCCGGCTTGCCGGAATTCCGCAGCTGCGTGACCAAGCTCATCTTGGGCGACCGCACCGACCGCGTGACTACCTTCGCCACCACCGGCGGTACCGGCGCCGTCACCATCAACCTGCGCCTCATCAAGATGCTCCAGGAGAAGGGGAAAGTGATTCTGCCCATGCCGGCATGGGGCAACCATCCGCCGGTGTGCCGTGCGGCCGGACTGAGCATTGTGGAAGTGCCGTACCTCACCGACGACCACCGCCCGCAGATTTCCGATCTGCTGAAGGCCATCGACTCCATGACCGAGCCGTTCTCCATTCTGCTGCAAGTCGGCTGTCACAATCCGACCGGTCTGGACCTGACGACTGAGCAGTGGAAGACCCTGGCCGCCGCATTGCAGAAGAAAGACTGCATCGCGCTGCTCGACTTCGCGTACCAGGGCTTCATCGGCGAGCCGCAGGACGACACCGCCGCCGTGCACCTGTTCGCCGACGCCAAGATTCCGCTGCTGGTCAGCTGGTCGGCGTCCAAGAACCATTCCATTTACGGACTGCGCTGCGGCATGGCCATGGCGTTCGCACCCGACGAAGCCACCCAGAAAGCGCTCGAAGGCCACTACTCCACGCTCACGCGCGGCATTCACTCGGCTGCCGCCACCTTCGGCCAGATGGTCGTTGCCCGCGTGCAATCAGCGTACCAGCAAGAGTGGCTGGCCGACCTGCGCGGTGCCCGCGCGACCATCGGCGGCAAGCGCCAGGCCATGCTGAAGCTCCTGCCCAAGTCGTTCTACAACGCCGTGAACGGCAACGGCATGTTCGCCATGCTGCCGCTGACGGGGGAGCAGGTGGATGAACTGCAGCGCGAGCACAACGTGTTCTTCACGCGCGACGGACGCATCAACATCGCCGGAATCCCCATGAAACGCGTGGAAGAACTGTGTGCCAAAATCGTAAAGGTTATTTGACAAAATATAATAATATGGTATAAAGGAGCCATGAAGCTTGTGAGCTCCGGTCGCGATTTCGGCTCGTTCTGGATTGAGCAAGTCGGGGAAGAGGTGCTTGTGGGCAGCGCAATGCCTTCCGCGGTGCTCCTGCGCCTGAAAGGCGATGCTGCCAAACGCGTCTATGAACTGATGCGGCGCGATGACGCGCGCGAAATTCCCGGCCTCTACAATTGCCATGCGGCAGCCGAATTCGTGTTGTTTGGGCGCAATGCCGATCGCATCCGCGAGGTGGATGCCGACACGGAGATTCCGGTCACACAGATGAGTGTGCGCGAGGCGGTGGATACACTGGAATTGCCCTGCGGCTTTCAGTTGTATTCCATGATTACTGATGACGATGGCGGCTATGGTTTCTATGTATCCCATAGCGCGGTGCTGCTGGGTATCACCGAAGCCGGCGAAGCGCTCGCGTTCGAGAAGGATGGCCGCGGCCCGCTGCGGATTTGTTCCATGGAGACCGTCCGGCGCGACCAGAAGCGTACGACCATGGATAAGGCGTACTTCTACGGGACGCCCAAAACCCCCACCGCGTAGCCGATTTCTTGACATTTTTCCCCGACGGCTTAGAGTTTTGCCAATGTCCACGACCCGTCTGACCTCCGGCGCAATGATGATGAGCATGATGATGCGCTTCGCGAGGGCAGAGGTTGTCGTGAGCTAGCAGCTCGTCCCCGACATCCCACCTCGCGCTTCAGCGGGGCGTTTTTCCGTGTTCTTCCTTTCTCACATGAGGCTCTACATTCTCTATCTTCGCACCGACTCGAACCTGATGCGACCCCGTCGCATCACTTCTTCTTTGCTTTTCATTTCCTTCTTTCCCCCTCCTCATGTCCTCTCTTGAACGCAACCGCGACGTCCTCCCTCAGCCCGAACTGGTCACCCATGCTCCGCAGCCGCGCGGCATTGCCGGCGGTATCGTCCAGGCGCGCCGCTACCTCGGCAACGTGCTGGCCGGCCGCCACGCCCCCGGCCGCGTGTACGAATGCTCGGATACCTTCGGCGGTCCCGGCTGGGACCCGCTGCACGGCCCGGACATCGACGTGCACATCTCCACCGATTTTGCCGGCCACCCGCACGCACCCGTCCGCCGCCAGTACGATACCTTCGGCCACGAACGCGTCACCGACCACGTATTGCGGCTGGTGCTGCAACAGCACGATGAACTCGGCACTCGGCCGGATCTTTCGCGCAGGTCGCGCCGCCAGGCCCAGAAACTCGGTACCGGCGTGTTCGTGAATTACGCCCCCCGCATCGACGGCACCAACGCATCGCCGTTCTGGCTGGCCACCGCCCGCGGCGGCGAAGTCCGCGTGGTCGCCACACCGCTGTCGTCCCTTTCGGCCATCCGCGATCACATCGAAACGTTGCAGTACTTGCCCAACCCGCAGAAGGGCGACCCGCACAACGGCTTGTACGATTCCAGCCAGCAATTCCGGTCCAAATACACCCCGCGCCTGCTGGACCCGTATCACGGCCTGGAATTGGTGGATGCCGATCCGGCGATCATTCCCGCACCCGACGGCGGCTGGCACGTCTCGTTCGTCGACCGCTACGGCAACGTCATCACGCATACCGAGGATCCGGAGGGGCAGTGGCAGGAAATCCAGCGAATCGCCGACCAAACAGGCGACACCCGCGGACAGGTTGAGCTGACGTTCGGCAACGGCGATCCGCGGCGGTTCACACTCGGTACCACGCTGGGTGCGTCACAGCCGGGTCAGCCGACCGTGTATCGCAACGGCGGCATCGACCTGGTCCGCAAGTGGACTCCCCAGGATGACGCCGATTCCAAGCACGCGTCGTCGGCGTGGGTATTGGCGGGCAAGCCGCGCCTGGGTGACCGCATCCGCGTGAACG
Organism: Candidatus Peribacteria bacterium; assembly: GCA_035438175.1. Taxonomy (GTDB): domain Bacteria; phylum Patescibacteriota; class Gracilibacteria; order Peribacterales; family Peribacteraceae; genus DAORHV01. The sequence continues at coordinate 2,245 of DAORHV010000051.1, read as the reverse complement.
GGTAGGCACCACTCCAGGCGCCGCGCCGCAAGGCCGGCGTCTGGATTTTTTTGACAAACCGCGGCATTTCGCCAACTCTATGCCGCCGATTTCACCTCCTCTTTCCCCGTTTTTTCTTGCGTCAGACTTCTCTCTCCAAAGAAGGTGCCTCCCATCACCAGGCCGTAACATTGCAGCCAGAAGCGGCCGATTCGCGCTTCGTCGACGCCCCGTTGGCCGGCAAGATGTTGTTGGATGAACAAGGCGTGGCCGTCCTGCGAGTACCGGGGTTTTTCGATGCGGATCGCTGCCGCCAGATCCTGGATGTGCTGCGGCAAGTGCGTCACGAAGGATTGCCTTCGCCGAATCTGGACAGTGACATGTACACCCTGGGCATCACGCAGGGGTCGCATGCAAACCGCGGCCCGGACGAATACTTCAATAAACTCCAGGCGTGGGCCAACGATCCGGCGTTCGCCGCGGTCACCGGCAAGAACTCCGCGCCGATGCGTTCCATCCACGGCTTTTTTCAAGAGGCATTCGCCCGGCCGGTCGAGCCGGCCAAGCAGGGCGGCCGCGAACTCGGACAAGGCGTTATCCGTGCCATCGACTATGTGGGTCCCCACGTGGATGACGTCAGCTTGCACTCGAACTGGGATGTCAACCGCCTGCGTCACCAGTTCGCCTGGAACCTGTATTTGTCGGTGGGCGAACACGGCGGGCAAACCGTGGTGTACGGCCGCACGCTGGATTCCAAGGTCGACCTGCGCACCGCACCGCAATTACGCATGATGCCCTCGGTCGGCGAGCTCATCGTCTTCAACAGCCGCCTGGTACACGAGGTGCTCGTCTCGTCGCCCGCAAAGCGCCGCATCAGCATCAACGGAATGTTCTCGCCCAAGCCGCGTGGTCAGCAGGATATCGTCACCTGGAGCTGATCCTGTATGCTTCCGGCATGTTCACCGGAATCGTGGAAGCAACGGCACCCATCTTGGAACAACGCGGCTCGTCGCTGGTTCTCGGACGCCCGCGCGTGTTCGACGACATCAAGCTCGGGAGCTCCATCGCCGTCGCAGGCGTGTGCTTGTCGGTGACCGCGTTCGATGACCGATCCATGGCATTCGACGTGATCCCGACCACGCTCAAAAAAACCAAACTCGGCACGCTCAAGGCGGGTGACGCCGTCAACGTGGAGCGCGCGATGCCGGCCCACGGCCGTTTCGACGGTCATGTGGTGCAGGGCCATTGCGACACCGTCAGCCTGGTGCGTTCGGTGGAGGACAAGACCGACGACAACGGCCATCACCGCGCCATCGTCATCGAACTGCCCGACTCGCTGAAGCCGCTGGTCGTACTGCACGGCTCGATTACGGTGGACGGAGTATCGCTGACGGTCGCCACGCTGGATGCGTTCAGCTTCTCGGTCTCGCTCATCCCGCACACCATCAAGCACACCACGCTGCACGCGCTCAAGAAGGGCGACCACGTGAATCTGGAAGCCGATATCCTCGGCAAATACGCGCTGCAGAAGACGGCGTAGTGTTATCATGCTTCTCTATGGCAGGCACGCATTCCCATTCCATCGGCGCCGTGAATCCCAAGTGGAAGATCGCCATCGTGCGCTCGTCGTGGCACCCCGAGTGCGTGGACCTCATGGCCAGCGAAGCGCGCACCGAATTGCTGAAGCAGGGGATTTTGCTGAAGAACATCGTGGAGGTGCAGGTACCCGGTTCGTTCGAAATCCCGCTGGCGTGCAAGCGCGTGATCGAGAAGAAAAAGGTGGATGCCGTGCTCACGTTCGGCGTCATCGTGCAGGGCCAGACGCACCACGCCCGGCTCATCGCCGAGGAATCGGCCGGAGCACTCATGCGTTTGTCGCTCGAAAAGAATCTGCCGGTCGTGTTCGAGATCGTGTTCGTCGACAAGATCGAGCATGCCAAGGCGCGTTCGACCGGTCCCAACGGAAAAGGTCCGCACGCCGCGCAAACCGCGCTCACAACTCTTGCAAAGCTAAAGGATTTGGGTTGATAACGTATTGTACAACTAAAGTGTTCAACGTACGATTGCGCCAATCTTCCCCAGATTCTTCATGATCCGTACGCGTTTTGTAGCAGCTGCAGCCACGTTTCTGCTGTTGCAGCCTTTAGCCGCGGGCGCCGTGGGAATCTTCGCCGACGTACCGGACACGCACCCGTTCCACGATGAGGTGGAGTACCTGGTGCGCGCCGGAGTGGTGCACGGCAACCCGGACGGGAAGTACTACCCC
>DAORHV010000050.1:0-7366 GCA_035438175.1 Candidatus Peribacteria bacterium | reverse complement strand
CGCCGCCGGCAGCTCACTCGGCTTCGCGGCCTATTCGGAATTCAGCAAGCGCTACCAGGAACAGGAAGCGCGCATCCATGCGCGTTATCCGGCGTTCGTGTTCTGGCTGTCGGTCATCGCGCTGCCGCTGGCGCTGGTACTCATCCCGGTCAGCCATTCCACGTTCTGGTTGCTGCCGGCCAGGACGCTGGCCACCGCCGCGGGATTCACGTTCGTCTTCACCTTCCTGCCGTACGTGCTGTTCTTCGAATGCATGCGCCGTACCGATGAAAAATTGCTCGATAAATTGCTTCCGTTGGTGTTCCTTGTGACCCTGGCAGGCGAAGTGGCTGTGACGTTCTCGTCACTGGCGTTCGCGGCCGCCCCGTTCATGATGCTGTTCCTGTGGGCGTACGTCCGCACCCGCGAGTACTAAGCCGAAGTCTGCGCTTCTGGCGTATTCGTCGGCACGCTGACCGATGACGATTTGCCCGTTGCGTCCGTACGCTGGGCGGCGATGTACCAATCGCCGTTGATGGTGTACCTCCTGTCATCCAGCGTGATTTCGGCGATTTTCTGCTCACGCTGTTCGCCGATGATCGTCCCTTGGCGGACGGCGCGCTTGGTGTGCATGACGAGACTGATGAGGTTGAGTGCGCTCGGAGCGAACGTCCACACGACACCGTCGTTTTCATCGGTGACGGAGACCACGTTGGCCATGGCCGATACGGCGTACTTCAGCTGGTGTGCGCGGCCGGTGCCGGCGTTCATTTGGCGGGCGAGGTCGAACGCATGGTCCTCGACTTTGGATGCGACGCCGAGCTGGCGTCCCTGCGGGTAGGAACAGATGTCGGCGATAAGGAAGGCGCAGGCGGGATCGGCCAGGATTTCGTCCAGGATATGCTTCCCCGACGGGAAGACGATGTCCTGCTTGCCGGTGGGCAACGGCACGACCGGCTCTACGCCTTTTTTGTCAGCCGGAAAGAGGAAGTCGCCGTGTGCGTAGTTCTGACGTGCGCCCAAATGGAACGGCGCGCTGTTGGAGCGGATCCGTCCGCTGCCGACAAATATCTTCCAGCCGCCGCCGTCGCCCCGGGTATGCATGCCGTCGTCAATGCGGCCGCGCGTTTCATTGACGTACTGCTGGTAAAACGCGCCCGAATTGTTCACCGCCTCGGCGAACGCCTGGGCGAGTGCCTGGTCTTTCCGCAGCGCGACTTCCACCGTGCGCAAACCGCTGTTCACGCCCGGATGGTTGTGCCAGGCGTCCAAAGCATCTCCGCGCGACGGATCCAAAACATCCTCGATCTCGATTTCCTCAGCCTTCATGCGGACGCCGCGTACCAACATTTTCAACAAAGCCACCGTTTCGCGTTCGGCCCGTTCGGCAGCCTCCAGGGCCAGCACATCCGATTCCAACTCGGGGCGTGCGAGCGCCTTTGCCATCATGCCGGCGATATCGGGCTGCTTCTTCCGCATGCAAAGAGAAGTGTACTGGGGAAATGGCGCCGAACTATACCCAATTTGCAAAAAAAAACAAATATTTCTCTATATGCATTTACGGCTAATCCAAGCGAGAGGATGCCTGCAAGCGATTCCGCCCAGGTCGATTATTCATCGTCGGCCTCGTCGTCATCCTCGATATGCAAATGCCCCTTCACGGCCGAAACTACGGCATCCACCGCCGGTCCGTAGTTCAAACTTAATCCTTGGCCTTCGCGTGAAAGCCGGACACCCCAATCACGCATGGCATCCGGTACTCCGTTCTCGGTCAGCACCTTTTCGGCCGCCAGCTCGACGTCATTCGAACTACGCGTGAGAAGCATGATGACATTGATATTCGCCCTGTTCGCCTCCAGTAAACCCACAATGTGCGGTACGACGAGAACCTCCAGCCCCTGGCGGGCCTTCACTGCAAAAGCGGCGGTCGATACCCGCATGACGCGTTCCAGCACGGCGCTGCCGCCTTCCTGATCCAGCGGAACGCCATCCAGGGCGTCGTTGGGGTCGGTACTCGGGCCGGGGCCTTCGCGGTCGTCGAGACGCATAGTTATTCTTTGGGAACGATAGTATACATAGTCCGCTTTACTTGTGAAGAAAAAACTGTTGCGAGATACACTGGTGGGCCAGGCGAAGCCCGAAGAGAGAAGCAAGTCATTTTCGATCCTGGGGTTTGCGCATTAATTTTTGCAGTCCTTGCGGGTCTTCCAGCAGCAATTTGGTAACGTACCGGACGCGCGCCGCATCGGCACGCGATACATACTCGCCGTCGTTGTGGGCCAGGTCGCCGTTGGGCGGAAAGGTGATGACTCCGGCGTTGGTCCCGGCGAAGGTATCGATATGGCGGCATTTCAGCATTGCCTGGGCATAATCGCATTCGTCGGCCACCGACGGCGCGCCCATAATCTGGGGCGCCACGCCGGTAACACGAAGGACGATGTCGCGCGTCACCTGCACGATGGGATGGTCGGAGGGCATTTCGTAGGGCGCGTACGACGCTTCTTTGGGGTTCAGCTCGAGCGACCAGTCGATGCCGTGGTCGCGCCAGTTGCCGCGCTTGGCGATGCCTTTGGCGATGCGCTTGATGGTGGCCTCCATTTCGGCCAGCGTGCTCGGCGGCACGGTCTTGATGGCGAAGTCGAGCGAGGCGGTATGCGGCGGCACGTAACCGGGGCGCTTGGCGCTGGTGATGACGCCGCTTTCGAATTCCTCTCTTCCCAGCAAGTCGTGAAGTTTTTGGAGCGCCGGTTCGGGCGGAGCGCTGGGTGCGGCCGGATCCCTGTACCCGCGGTAGAAACGATCGCGCATGAGCCACAGCAGTTCGGCCATGGCGTCGGTGGCGTTGGGAATGTTGCCCAGCGCCATGTGCCCCTGGACGTTGGGGCGGACGTTCACGTTGGCGACGAATTTCTGACGGCCGGTGCGCGCGGTGATCACGGGCATGTGCCTGTCTCCGGCGCGCAGCGGCGGCAGCGGTCCGATTTCGGACGATACGATGCAGTCGATTTCGCCGAAGCGATCCCATTTTTCAATAAGCAGGCGCGCGCCTCGGGAATGCGCTTCTTCGTCCACGGTAAATACCCAGTACACCTTCATGCCGGCCGGGACCCGCGTGTCCACCGACAGAGCGATGCCGTTGAGTACGCCGACACCCATGTCGTACACGCCGAGCCCCTGCCAGCGGTCGCCGGAGCGCTCGAGTGCGACGTTGTTGCCCTGCACCGTATCCACGTGGGCGGGGACCATGACGCTGTACGCCGGGCGGATGCGCTCGGGGCCGTCTTCGTTCTCATGGGTACCCGGCGCGAATTCATCATCGCCCTTCTCCACGATCAGGTTGAAGCGGCCGTCACCCAAATCCATGTGGCGGAACGTAATCTGCTGCACCTGGCGATTGACCTCTGTTTCCAGCGCGCGGGCGTCATGGTACTGCGGCGCCAGTCGCTGGCGGACCGCCGAGCGGGCAATGTCGTAGCGGTCGCGGATCAGGCTTTCGACCAGCTCCATTTTCAAGCGCTGTCCTTCGATGCTGAAGGACTCCTGCGCGGTGAGGCGCGCCATCTGCACTTCATCAATGCTCTCGAGCGGCGGAATGGAGAGGGATTCTGGCATGGGAGGAAAGTAAACTTTACATACGAATCACCATTTCGTCAATGTCGCTGCGGAGCGCGTCGGCAGGCCCGGCAAAGTGTTTCACGGCCCAGCCACTTCGTCTACACTCTGGACATGTTCGATGCCGTCGATCCCAAGCAGTCGTTCCCGTCGCTGGAGGAAGGAATCATGAAGTATTGGCGCGAGGAAGACACCTTCAAGCGGTCCATCAAGCGCCGTGAAAACGGCGATACCTTCAGCTTCTACGACGGACCTCCGTTCGCGACCGGCTTGCCGCACTACGGCCACCTGCTGGCGGGAACAATAAAAGACGTCATCCCCCGCTACCAGACCATGCGCGGCAAGAACGTGCGCCGCCGTTTCGGCTGGGACTGCCACGGCCTGCCGGTGGAGAACCTGGTGGAGAAGGAGAAGAACCTGCGCTCCAAGAAGGACATCGAGGCCATCGGCACCAAGGCCTTCAACGCCATGTGCCGCGGCTCCGTACTGCGCTACACCGACGACTGGCGCCGCACGGTGGAACGCCTCGGCCGCTGGGTCGACATGGACTGGGATTACCGCACCATGGACCCCGATTATATGGAGAGCATCTGGTGGGTGTTCAAGAGCCTGTTCGAGCAGGAATTGATCTACGAGGGGTACAAAGCCATGCACGTGTGTCCGCGCTGCGCGACGCCGCTCTCCAACTTCGAGGTGTCCCAGGGGTACAAGGACCGCGACGACCAGTCGGTGATCATGACGTTCCCGCTGAAAGACGACCACACCACGCACCTCATGGCCTGGACCACCACGCCGTGGTCGCTGCCCGGCAACTTCTGGCTGGCCGTGGGTCCGAGCATCGAGTACGTGAAGGTGAAGTGCGGCGAGAAGAAGTACATCCTGGCCGCCAAATTGGTGGAGAAGGTGTTTAAAGGAAAGGAGCACGAGGTGCTCGGACCCGTGGATGCCAAGGAACTGGTCGGCAAGAAGTACGAGCCGCTGTTCCCCTACTTCGCGGACACCGTGCTGCCGTCCACCAAGAAGAGCGCGACGCCCGAGACGTACGGCGACCGCGTGTTCAAGGTCATCATCAACGACGCGGTGGAAGTCAGCGACGCCGAAGGCACCGGTATCGTGCACCTCACATCGTGCACCGGCGAAGACAGCTTCGCGGTCGCCAACGCCGAGAAGGTGGACATCCTGCCGCACCTGCACGTGGACGGCACGTTCATCGAAGCCGTAACGGACTTCAAGGGCCTCAGTGCCAAGCCCGAGGGCGACGACCCCATGTCCACGGACAAGAAGATCATTGAGAACTTGAAGAAGCGCGGCCGCGCGTTCAGTTCGTACACCATCCGCCACAGCTACCCGCACTGCTGGCGCTGCGACACGCCGCTGCTGCCGTTCGTCACCGGCTCGTGGTACGTGGCCGTGGAGAAGGTGAAGCAGAAGATGCTGGCCGCCAACGCGCAGACGCACTGGGTGCCGGGCAATCTGCGCGACGGACGCTTCGGCAAATGGCTGGAGAACGCCCGCGACTGGGCCATCTCCCGCAACCGCTACTGGGGAACCCCGTTGCCGATCTGGCGCGACAATCAGAGCGGCAAGGTGGAGGTAGTGGGCTCGCGCGACGAACTGATGGCCAAAGTCCCCGGCCGTTTCGGCAAGATCATCGTGGCCCGCCACGCCGAGAGCCGCGGCAACGTGGAGAAGTTCTACCAGGGCAAAATCCCGGGCACGGACCTGACGGACAAAGGCCAGAAACAGGCCAAGGAGCTGGCCAAGGAAATCGCCGCCAGCATCAAGCGCGGAGCGCCGGCCACCGCCGTGTACTGTTCGCCGCTCAACCGCACCAAGCAGACCGCCCAGGCCGTCGCCGACGCGCTCGGGTTGCCGCTGATTGAGGACATCCGCCTGCGGGAAGTGGAGTTCGGCGACTACGAAGGCAAGCACATCGACTTCGACGACCTGACGTTCATCCGCGAGCGCCGCGCGCACAAGCTTGCCACCGACCAGGTGGAAAGCATCTACCACTTCCAGGGCATGGAACAGTGGAAGGACATCGAAGTGCGCTGCCGCTCGTTCTTCGATGAAGTCCTGCCCAAGCACCGCGGTGAAACGCTGATTGTCGTCACGCACGCCGACCTGGTGATGAACTTCACGCACATCATCACCGGCGAGGACAAACATAAGATCGTGCATCAGCCGTATCCGGACCTGGCCCGCTGCCGCACCTTCTACTGGGACTTCGCGGAAGGAATGCAGATGGATCTGCACAAGGAAACGGTCGATGAACTGTCGTGGGATGTACCCGCTCCGGCCGCCAAGCGCGGCAAGAAGGCCGCCGACGCCACCGTCCGCATGACACTGGTCCGCCACGGCGAGACCGACTGGAACAAGGAAGGAAAGCTGCAGGGCGGCGACGCGGACATCGGCCTGAACACCACCGGCAAGAAGCAGGCGCTGAAACTGGGCGAATCACTGCTGGCCGCCGGCGAAAAATACGACGCCGTCATTTCGTCGTCGCTGTTGCGCGCCAAGGAAACGGCCGAGATCATCAGTCAGAAACTGGGCATCCCGGTCGCGGGCGCGTGGTCCGAACTCAACGAGCGCCAGATGGGAACCTGGAGCGGCATGCCGATCGCGCAGGTGCTGAAGGACCACCCGAACAACATCGAGGGTGCCGAGAGCACCACCTTCCACCACATGACGCCGCCGGACGGCGAGAGCCTGTCCATGTTCACGCAGCGCGCCCAGCGCGCCTGCGACAAGCTGCTGAAGGACTTCGCCGGCAAGCGCGTGCTGGTGGTCGCCCACGGCGGGACCATCCGCGCCATGCACGCGGTCGTGAACCGCGCCGCCTACGAGGACGTGGTGAAACTCGCGATCCCGAACACCGTGCACTACGACTTCGCCGTGAAGCCGGTCATGCGCCGCATCCCCGAGGTTTTGGACTGCTGGTTCGAAAGCGGCTCCATGCCCTACGCGCAGGAGCACTTCCCGTTCCGGCGCGGCGACGGCAAGAAGGGGGCGATGCCCGCCAACTTCCCGGCCGACTTCATCGCCGAAGGCTTGGACCAGACCCGCGGCTGGTTCTACACGCTGACCGTACTGTCCGCCGCACTGTTCGATTCGCCGGCGTTCAAGCACTGCGTGGTGAACGGCATCGTTTTGGCCGAGGACGGCAAGAAAATGAGCAAGCGCCTGAAGAACTATCCGGAGCCGACCGAAGTGGTCAGCCGGCACGGCGCCGACGCGGTGCGCTTCGCGCTCATGAGTTCTCCCGCCGTGCGCGGCGAGGACCTGCGCTTCTCGGAGAAGATCGTGGAAGACGTGCTGCGCAACGTGCTGCTGCCGCTGTGGAACGCCTACCGCCTGCTGGTCACGTACGCCAACGGCTCCAGTTGGAAGCCGAGTATCGATTTCTCGCTGATGAACGCCAAGTCCGATGCCTTGCTGGACAAGTGGATCGTCGCCAAGACCCAGGCGCTGGTGAACCGCATGACCGACGAACTGAACGCCTACGATCTGTCGGCCACCTGCGCCGAACTGGCCGGGTCCATCGATGATCTCACGAACTGGTACGTGCGCCTCAGCCGCCGCCGTTTCGCCGGCAAGGACGGTGCGGACAGCGAGGCCGCGCTGGATACGTTGTACCGCGTGCTGCTGGCCAACTGCCAGCTGCTGGCTCCGTTCTGCCCGTTCATCACCGAAGCAATCTATTTGAACTTGGTCGAGGAAGACCACGGCAGCATCCATTTCACCGACTGGCCGGATTCGCGCGAACTGACCAAAG
>DAORHV010000049.1:0-7368 GCA_035438175.1 Candidatus Peribacteria bacterium | reverse complement strand
TCTGCATCGAATGAACCTTCACCGAAGCGATTGCACATGGCCACGGCAATTTTCTTGTGGTCGCTGAATTTTCCACGTCGCATATCCACTCGATCAACAAGCTGGAGAAAGTAGATGTTTTGCTCATCCGTCCAAACCTTGAGTCCCGCCTCGCGCATCCATTTATCGCGGGCTGCATTCACTTCATTGCGCCGGCGTTGCAGCGCATTCGCGTGCAAGTCGCTGTGCACTTCGGCGCGCGTGTCATCATCCACCAATTCTTGCAGCACCCGCCGCACGATACTGGACGCGGTGTTGATGCTGACGTCTTCGCCAAGTTCCATCTGATCCAGGACTTCGTCCGCGATTTGCAACGATGTTTTTCGCTCGATAACCAACAGATCGACCATGCGGGTTCGCAAACCTGCAAAGCGAGCATCCTGAAGAATTGCGTCGGCTCGCTCGTTTGAGTACCGCATTGCGCTCTGCACGGCGACTTTGCCCCTTGCGATTTGATTTCTGCGCATGGGCTGATGCTAAGCAATCAGCCCATTGCGTCAAGAAAACGATGTGCTACTTCTTCTTTTTGCCTTTGCCACCTTCGTCTTTGCCGTCTTTGTCGTCCACGACTTCGGCATCCACGACGCCGTCGTCCTTTTTGCCGTCTTTGCCGCCGGTTTTCGCCTCGGCTGCGGCTTTCTTCTGAGCCTCTTCGTACACGACCTTGCCGATTTCCTGGGCTTCGGTGGCCAGCGCCTCGGTGGTCTTCTTCAGTTCCTCGGCGGTGACGTCCTCCTTCTTCAGCAGGTCGCGCAGTTCGTTCATCTTCACGTTCACCTTCTTCTTCACGTCGTCCGGGATCTTGGCGTCGTGTTCACGCAACTGCTTTTCCAAATTGAAGATGAGCGTGTCGGCGGTGTTGCGGGCATCGATCTTTTCGCGCTTCTTCTTGTCTTCCTCGGCGTTGAGTTCGGCATCCTTCTTCATCTTCTCGACCTCTTCTTTGCTGAGGCCGGTCGAACCCTGGATGGAAATGTGCTGTTCCTTGCCGGTGCCCTTGTCCTTGGCTTTCACGTGGAGCAGACCGTTGGTGTCGATGTCGAACGTGACCTCGATCTGCGGCATGCCGCGCGGGGCGGCGAGGATGCCGTCCAGCACGAAGCGGCCGAGCGACTTATTGTCGGCGGCCATTTCGCGTTCGCCTTGCACGACGTTGATTTCCACCGACGGCTGGTTGTCGGCTGCGGTCGAAAAGACCTGGCTCTTGCTCGTCGGAATGCGGGTATTGCGCTCGATGACCTTGGTGGCGACTCCGCCCAGCGTCTCGATGCCGACCGACAGCGGGATGACGTCCACGATGGTGATGTCACGGTTGATGTCGCCGCCGATCTGGCCGGCCTGGATGGCCGCGCCGATCGCAACGACTTCGTCCGGATTTACGCCTTTGTGCGGCTCCTTTCCGAACAGCTGCTTCACTTTGGCCTGCACGGCCGGCATGCGGGTCATGCCTCCCACCAGCACCACTTCGCTGATGTCGGACTTGGACAATCCGGCGTCCTTGAGTGCGTCCTCGCACGGCTTTGCGGTGCGCTCGATGAGATCCGAGACGAGCGACTCCAGCTTGGCACGCGAGAGCTTCACGTTCAGGTGCTTGGGGCCGGTCGCGTCAGCGGTGATGAACGGCAGGTTGATTTCGGTCTCGGTGGTCGAGCTCAGCTCGATCTTGGCCTTTTCGCCGGCCTCGCGCAGACGCTGCAGCGCGATCTTGTCGTTGGCCAGGTCGATGCCCTGATCCTTCTTGAATTCGGTGAGCAGCCACTGGACGATCACCTGGTCGAAGTCATCGCCTCCCAGGTGCGTGTCACCGTTGGTGGACTGCACCTCGAAGTGTCCGTCGCCGGAAATTTCCAGCACCGTGACGTCGAACGTGCCTCCGCCCAAGTCGTAGCCGATGACCTTCTCTTCCTTCTTCTTGTCCAAACCGTACGCCAGCGTGGCGGCGGTCGGCTCGTTGATGATGCGCACCACTTCCAGTCCGGCGATCTCACCGGCTTCTTTGGTGGCCTGTCGCTGGTTGTCGTCGAAGTAGGCCGGAACCGTGATCACCGCTTTGGTGACCGGCTGGCCCAGGTACGCCTCGGCGTCCTTCTTCAGTTTCACCAGTACCTTGGCGCTGATTTCCTGCGGGAACATTTCCTTGCCGTTCACCGAAATGACCGCGCGGCCCTCTTTGCCGCCTTTCACTTCGAACGGCATGTGTTTGGCGTCGTCCTTCACTTCGTCGAAACGCTTTCCGACGAAACGCTTGGCCGAGAAGATGGTGTTTTTGGGGTTGGTGACGGCCTGGCGCTTGGCGGCGATGCCGACGACGACCTCCTCGTCTTTGAAGCCGACCACCGACGGGGTGGTGTTGGCGCCTTCACTGTTGGAGATGACCTGAGGGACGCCTCCTTCGATGACGGCGACGCACGAGTTGGTGGTGCCGAGGTCGATTCCGATGATCTTGGACATAGAAAAGTTGGTACGGGAATTAGCACTCTCTAGTGTAGAGTGCCAACGCGCGGTGGTCAATACATTTCCCGTGAGCAAACGATGCGCTTTCGGTGGCGCAAAACCCTGCTTCTCTCTACAATCCCGGAACAATGTTTATCGACGAAGTCATCATCGACATTCTGGGCGGCAAAGGCGGCGACGGTTGCGTCGCGTGGCGCCGAGAAAAAGGCGAGCCCCGCGGAGGCCCGTTCGGCGGCGACGGCGGCCGCGGCGGAGATGTTATTCTGCTGGCCGACGAGAACACCGACACGCTTTCCGATTTCGCCAGCAAGAAACGTTTTAGCGCCAAAGGCGGCGACCACGGATCGGGTAAATGCCTGAACGGCCACGCGGCCGAGGATCTGATTCTGCACGTCCCGCCAGGAACCATCGTGGCCGAGTACGACCGCGTGACCGGCAAGCGCGTTGGGGCTCCCATTGCCGACCTGCAGCGTCACGGCGACCAGATCATCGTGGCCCACGGCGGCAAGGGCGGCTTTGGAAACGCGCACTTCAAGTCGTCCACCCGCCAGGCTCCAGACTTCGCCGAGCTCGGCGAGCCGGGGGAAAAACGCAGCATCGCCATGGAGCTGAAGATGGTCGCCGACGTCGGCATCATCGGGTACCCCAGCGTCGGCAAATCGTCGCTCATCGCGGCGGTGTCGTCGGCGCGTCCGAAGATCGCCGATTACCACTTCACCACGCTGGTCCCCAACCTGGGCGTCGTGAAGGTCTACGACCGCGAGTTCGTGCTGTGCGACGTTCCGGGGCTCATTGAGGGCGCCAGCGAGGGCAAAGGCCTGGGCGACCAGTTCCTGAAACACGTTGAACGCTGCGGAGTGCTCATCCACATGCTGGACATCAACCGCGACGATTTGGTGGCCGACTATAAAATGATCCGCAACGAACTGAAGGCGTTCTCGCCGTCGCTCACCAAGAAGCGCGAGTTCGTGGTGCTGAACAAGGTGGACCTTGTCGACGGCGATGTCGGTGCGTGGGTGAAGTTGCTCAAAAAGGCCAAAATCAACGTATTCGCCTCCGTCTCGGCGGCGTCGCACCGCGGCACCAAGGAGCTGATGCAGGCGTTGTTACCGGCCGTGCTGGAAGAGCGCGAGAAGCGCCTGAATGCCATGGACGAAGCCGATGAAGAACTTGCCGACCGCGAAGGAAAGCTGACCGTGCTGAAACCGCACCTGCTCAGCGACCGAATGGGTGCGTACCGCATCGAGACACGTCCCGACGGCACCGTGGTGGTGACCGGCAAGCGCCTGGAACAGTTCGTGCGCATGACCGACTTCAGCAGCCAGGGTGCCAAACTGCGCTTCTCGGACGTGCTGGCGCGCGTGGGCTTGCAGAAAGCGCTCGAGAAGCTGGGCGGCGGCACCGGAACAAAGGTGCTCATCGGCAACATCGACGTTTCGGAACATTTGTAGGGCAGCTTGCGCCTCCATCGTTCCTCTGAAACCATGTGGACATGGACGACGCGACGTTTGTACCGGCAGCCGGAACCTTCGATGCGTTCGCGAACGTCTGCAAATTCCGCAAGAGCGTCCGCTTTTTCGGAACCAAAGAAATTCCCCAGGAAAAACTTCTGGCGCTACTGGCGCTGGCAGGACACGCGCCCAGCGTGAAAAATCTGCAGCCGTGGCATTTCCACGTCGTGTTGAACCGCAAGCTTCGAAGCGAGCTTATGGAGGCGTCGTGCTACGGCAATTTCGTGGAAGGCGCCGCCGCGTTCCTGGTCGTCACGTGTGATGCCGGCGTCTCGGGCCGCACACAGGACGTGATTTGGAACCCGCGCGAGCTGGAATATTCCTGCGTCGTCGCCATGACCCATGTGCTGCTCGGCGCATCTGCGCTCGGTCTCGGCTCCTGCTGGGTGTCGCTGCATGAACAGGATGTCCGCAAGACGCTGAGCCTGGAAAAAAACCATACCGTCGTCGGCGGCATCATGCTGGGACATATTTCGCAGCTGGAAAGCCGGGAAAAGGTATTGCCCCGCTCCACCAAGCCCAAACGGGACGCGTTTACGATGTATCCGTAACGTAGCAACGAAAAAACCCCGGCGGCCGAAGCCACCGGGCCTCTTTGCCGCAAATGCTCAGGATTCCGAAGAAGCGCAGCAGCATGACGATGGCGATGATCCCGATGATGATGTTGCCGATGCGCTTCAATCCCCCGTCCATGGGAATGTAATTGAAGATAAGACCGACGATGAGCAAAACGATAAAAGGGGTGATGGCACCCATGGGGAATGTGGGAAGGTGTAGGGGTCTGCCGTTTGTGATGCGCGAGAACTGATTTCCTTACGCCGCACGTCTTGTGTCCGGAGCGGAATGCATGTGTATTCCTTGCGCGAAATTCGCTATCATCGCTTTATGCTCAACTTTGCCCAGCTCAAGAAATTCTGCATTTCGGCCTTCGTCGGTTCGCTCATCGCGGCTGCGCTGGCGGCGGTGGTCACCGTCCTCATCGGCGAATTCAATGAAATCACCGGCCGCGTGTTCGCCACGCTGCTCGTGGTGGTGCTCCATTCGCTGGTGAGCCTGTCGTTCATCTGGGATGACAGCCGCAGCGCCACGTTCACCCGTCTGGCGTTCTTCATCAACACCGTGTTTGTGATCATCGTGATGAGCTTCGTGGCGTCGGTATTCAGCATCTGGCACATCATCTCGTGGGAAACGTTGCGCCACCTGTACGAGACGTTCTTCCTGCTCGGCTTTGCCGCGCTGCACGCAGACATCCTTTCCAAGGCGCGCGGCAAAGAGAAGTACATGGACACCATGATCCACGCCAACTACGCCTTCATGGCGGTGGTTGTCCTCATGCTCCAGCCGCTCATTTACATCCAGAACGCCCCAGAAATCCTAGGACCGCTGTTTTTCCGCGTCATCGCCGCAGCGGCCATCATCGACGGCACGCTCAGCATCCTGACCATCATTTTCTACAAGCTGTACCTGCACAAGCACCCCGAAGTGCCGGATGCCTTCGCGCCGACCCAAGCGATCATCGCCGCGCAGCCGGTGAAGAAGGGTGGCATCAGCTTCTGGATGGCGTTGTTGATCCTATTCGTCGTGTTCCAGGTCATCATTCCTATTTTCTGGATGGTCGCCCGGATCCCCTACCACAATTTGTAGGGGTAAGTTGGTGGAGCTGAAGAGATTCGAACTCTCGGCCTCTACAATGCGAAAGAACGCGGGGCGTTCCTAGCGCCATCTTTCTTTTGCCGGTTCGTAAACGAACCGGGCCAACTGAGCTACAGCATGTACGTTGTATTGGTGGAGCTGAAGAGATTCGAACTCTCGGCCTCTACAATGCGAATGTAGCGCTCTACCAACTGAGCTACAGCCCCACGCGCGAAATCATACGGCCATCAGCCGATGAAGCAAAGACACCTCTTCCCTCAGTGGGAGCGAAATGGTACATTCTGCCAGCTCCAGTAGCTCGTGGAGTTCTTCACAAGCGTCGTCTAGAGACATGGCCCTGTAGCTCATCGGTAGAGCGCTGCCCTGAAGAGGCAGGCGTAGCCAGTTCAATTCTGGCCGGGGCCACCATCTTCTTAAAAGCTTCAAAGGGTGCTGTGCGCTCTGTTTCGTAGCGTTCTTTGAGTTTGTGATGCACCCAAAGTGCGGGTATCGTTCTCGGTTGATGGAAGCCGACGGTACTGGCGAGTCTCCGGAGTCGGCGATCGATTTCACTCAAATGCTCCCGGAGCTGGCAATCGAGCTGAATCGGCGCGGGGAGATTTTACTGGTACTGCCGGAAAATTTCGGTGCACAGGCAATGGTGCAGGCGGTGAAAACTGGCTTTGAAAAGACATACAGACGTATGTTCGGCGACTCTCCAGTTCTGCACACGTTTTGCAAGGACGGAACGGACCTGGTCATGGTCTATCACCGGCCTGAGGCCGTGCTGGCGAGCTGAGTTGCCCTGGATCGGAAGAGCTGCTTTCGTTTGATGCCGAGCTACCCTGCAGCGTCGTTTTACGGTATAATAACAAGATTTCACCACATCCTATGCCCACCCCAGAAGAGCTCGTCGGCAAGTATCTGACCCTGCCCGAACGTAAAGACAACGCCGACCTGAAGATCCAGGGGCGCACCGCGCATGTCATCGCGTTCACGAATGGAAAGCTCCGGGTGATTGTCGGCGCCGGTGCGAGCGAACAGGAACACCTGCTCGATCCTGCGAACGTGGCGGACAACGTGGCACCCTCGCAAGCCGACTCCGCCGAAGCGACGCCTTCGTAGAGACTTGCACGCAACAGTCTGTTGCTTCACGCTATGAACCATGACCAGCATCGTTTTCGCCGAGACCGACACCGAGGACACGAAGCGCATCCTGGAACGATTTCCGGATGCCGTGCTGGTACACGAAGCAATCAACGATGGAAACATTCCCCCGGCATGCAACGACGCCGAGGTGCTGTCGTGCTTCGTCAACAGCCGTATCACCCGCACGGTGCTGGACGCCATGCCCAGGCTGAAGCTGCTGGGTACGCGCTCGGTGGGCTTCGATCACATCGACGTCGCGGCCTGTAAGGAGCGCGGCATTACGGTGTGCAATGTTCCCGACTACGGCTCGCACGTCATCGCCGAGCACGTCTTTGCACTGCTTCTCAGCACGCTCCGTCACGTTCCGGAGGCCAGCCAGCGCGTGGAGGGCGGCACGTTCGATTACCGCGGCCTGCGCGGCATGTCGCTGCGCGGCAAGACCATCGGCATCGTGGGTACCGGTAAAATCGGACGCCGTGTGGCCCAAATCGCCCACGGCTTCGGCATGCGCATCCTGCTGTTCGACATGTGCCGCGTCATCGAGCTAACGGATCTGCTGGGCGCCACGTACGTTTCGTTCGAC
>DAORHV010000048.1:0-7373 GCA_035438175.1 Candidatus Peribacteria bacterium | reverse complement strand
GCCGAAGACGTTTTGCGCGGTCTCGGCCATGGCCGAAATGCGGTCCACATGGAACACGAAGTTCTCCTGCGTTCCGCGCTCCAGCAACTCCTTCACCTTCTTGGGAGTCGCGCGGACGGTGCCGTCCAGCGAGCCTTCGGTAGTGTAGCCGCGCTGGGCCTCCATAATGCCGATCAGTTCGGCCATGCGCATCTGGTAGTCGCCCAGGTGCGCGGTCACGAACAGCATCTTGTTCATGTGCGCGGTCCGTGCGCGGTTGAGCGCGCGGAGCATGTCCTCCTTCTGTTCTTTACTCAGCGGGCTATCGACCCTGGCGAGCTGCGTTTCCAGCGCCAGGTATTGTTCATAGCGGTACTGCAGCGCGGTTGTCAGCATGTACTGCGGCCAGAAGTTCGGCGGCAGCACGGGCTTCTCGCCGGGCTTCTGGCTCTCGATGCCGCGTCCGGCCATCAGCCAGACCATCTTCTGATCCAAGTTCTTTTCGGCGTCGTGCTCGGCAAGGAACGGCGGTTCGTCGGCATTGCCTTTGCGCAACTCGGGGTCCTTGCGCAGGCGGGCGTACTGCAGCAAATCCTCCTCGGCGTCGCCGCGGTTTTTTAAAATCGTGATCTGTGCGCGGAGCGAACGCACCTGGGCCTCGGACTTGTTCGTCTTCACGGCCTCTTCCATGGTCTTGATGCATTCATCGCGGCCGGCTTTGCTCTTGTCCAGCTGCTTCTTCAGCTCATCGGTATCTACCGCGTTCTTGCCGACTTCGAACAGGCGGGTGACGGATTTGTCGATGTCTTTCACGGATCCGTAGTAGGCGGGAATCACCAGTGCCGGCTTCTTCTCCGCGGTGTTGATGCCGACCTGGTTCTGGAATTCGGCATCCAGGTCTACGGTGATCGCAGCCAGCTTGCCACGCACGCTTTCGACGCGCTTGGTGAGGTAGACATCCTCGCGCTTCTGGATTTCCGGCAGCGTGTTCTTGTAGTTCACGTCGAGCTCCACCTGCTGCGATACCAGCAGCGGCATCTGCAGGCGGTAGGCCAGGATGTCGCGGCGGTTTTCCAGCGCATCGCGCTCTTCGCGGTCCATTTTCTCCAGGCCCTGGCGCTTATCGTCGGCGTCCAGTTCGCTCTGCACCGTGAAGAGCATGGTGCGGAGGTTGCCGTAGCTGTAGCGCAGGCTGCCCATCAGCTTCTCGCGCTCGGCGAACAACGCGTTGATCTTGTTTTTGTCCTGGTCCTTGGCCGGCTTCATGTATTCCTCCTTCAGTGCGCGGATGACCGGCCACAATTTGGCTTCGCGCTCCTCGAGCTCCTTTGCCATGACCGGCTCAATCGCCATGAAACCGTTGATGGCGAATTCCTGGCGGTCCACCACGTCCTGGCGGTTCTTGATCACCAGGCGCATCTTTCCGATTTCCAGCGCGTCCTTGCTCTCGGGCGAGAGCGTCTTCATGTAGATCTCGCGGCGTGCGTCGAAGTTGGCATAGGTCGGAATCAGCGCTTTCTCCAGCGCGGTAATCGCCGTCAGGCGTTCGGCGACCGTGGCGCCGCGCTTGCTGTACGCATCCAGCGCGGCCATGGCTTCTTTATTGCCGAGAGGGGCCAGCGTCGGACGCAATCGCAGCAGCAAAATGTTCTCTTCCCCGGCGCTCGCGCTGCTGAGCATGCTGTGCGTGGCGTCGAACGTGGCGCGGTTGTCCTTCACGTACTCGTCGTTTTGTTTGGCCGATTCCATCAGGAACCGCAGCCGCCAGACATCGCGTTCGATTTTCGCGCGCTGCGTCTGGATGGCGTTCACGTTCTCGTACGACACGCGCTCGCGGATCATCAGGCGCAACTGCGACAAGAACTGACGCGCGACCAGCTCCATGTCGTAGAGCTCTTTCTGTTTGTCGCCCGGCAAATTAATGGCGATGCCCGGCAAATCCTGCAGCGCCATTTCCATGAACTGGGCCAGCTCCATGGCCATTTCGGGCATGTAGCGCTTCAGTGTGGCTGCCTGGCTGGAGATGATCAGTTCGGACAGATGGTGCTTGTACTGCTCCTCCTGGCCCGGCTGCCATGTTCCGCTCTGCGCTTCCTTCAGGCGCAGCAATTGCTCCGAAGATGCCTGGTGCTGGATCATGTTGCCGGTCGCGCGCAGCTGGCCGCGGCGGTGTACTTCGGTCAGGTTCGTGAATTCGGTCCGGCGCAACAGCGTGCTGGCCTCGGTTTCCATCTCGGCCTCCGTCATGTTCGTGCTCGCCACCGTCGGCAGGTTGCCTACCGACAAGCGCAACAGGCGGGTGTTGGATGCCAGCGCGTAGTTATCGCGCAGGACTTCCTTGGCTTCTTTTTTTCCTCCTTCTGGCTGTTGTGCTTCGGGTGCCATGACGGCTGCAGGGAAATGAAGTGGAAAGACTTAGTCGTTTTTGGCGCGCGGAAGTGTTTTCGGAATGGCGTTGAAATCGGGAACCGTGAATCCTTTGGTGGGCGGCACGCCCTGATTGGCGACCTTGGCGGCGCCCGGTGCGGTGTTTGGTACCGGCATGTTGTTGGCGATCCAGCCCCAGTAGCGGGCGGCCAAAAAAGCCAGTCCGGCCACCACCACCAGTGTCGTTTTCACCGGATGGCGCAGGGGAGTCGTGAGGAAGCGCTTCAGTCCGCCGGACGTTTTCTGCACGGCCTGGCGGCCTTCGGGCTGCGAGGACCACTGCGAGAATTCCTGACGTCGGCTCTGTTCCAGGTGGGTCCGCGACAACAGCGAAAACAGCGACGTCAGTTCCTCGCGCTGTTCGGCGTGCGGGAAGCGGCGCTGCAATTCGGCGTAAATCTGCTGCGTCAGCGCGAGCTTGTTCTGGGTGGTGGCTTCGCGCTGGCTGGAGAGGTCGGCGAACAGTTTGGCGAACGGCTCTTCGCGCACCAGCTTGCGGGCCTGCTCGGCCGTAATGATCGTGCGCTCGCCGACGGCACCGCTGCCGGCGTCGCTGGGGGTCTCGCGGTTGGTGTTGGCGGGGCGGATCATGCGTGGGTCGGGGAGGAAGTGGCGGCGTTAATTTCCAGCAGCTTGTGTCGCACAATCGTCATGCCCGACAAAAACTCCAGGTCCTCGGGGTCCCAGGCGCCCGGTTCGGGCAGGATCTGATCGATGATGATCGTCAGTCCGCGCGCGCCCAGCGCGAAGCACATTTCGCTCCAGAGGCTCTCCGGGATGCTGTCCCAGTCGAATTGCACGTTGGCCTCGCCGGCGTGCATGCGGCCGATTGCGTCGCAGAATTCGGGGTGTTGCTCCATGGACGACATGCTCACCCGCAGGGCGAGCTCGTCGGGGGTTTCGTACGCGGTCTGCGTTTCGTCGTGAACGCTGCACCCGCGGCGCAGGTCTTTCGACAACGATTCAAAGCGTCCGCGTTCGGCGGAAGTGAGGTGGAGTGTGTGTTTCATAAATCTTCTCAGTATAGCATAAAAGCGAGTTCTGCGGAAGCTGGGGCCATCCGGGGAAACTTCATTCCCGTTCGCACGTTTTTCGTGATGATTGGTGTTGACTCGATGTTTTAGCATCTGTACATTGCATCGGCTTTCGGTTTTTCCGACAGCGCCTGTGTTCCAGTCCGAGGCTGCGCCCCGCGCGCTTCCAAACGGACGTGACGGAACCTCCAAGGCTTACCCCGTTTTCTCTCTACGTAATGCCTCTCGGTGTTATTGCGCGCAAGATCGGCATGTCCCGCGTGTTCCTCCCTACGGGGGAACAGGTCGCCGTGACCTACCTGAAGGTCCAGGACAACACGATCGTCCGCACCAAGTCCAAAGAGAAGGATGGCTACGACGCCGTCGTTCTCGGTATCGAGGAAGATGTGATGAAGACCCGCAAGGGCAAGGAGATCAAAACCATGCGCAACCAGAAGGAATTCCACGTTGAGAAGCTGGAAAACCTCGCCAAAGGCGGCACCGTCGACGTTTCGGTGGCTCCCGAAGGCAGCCTCGTCACCATCACCGGTGTCGGCAAGGGCAAGGGTTTCCAGGGTGTCATGAAGCGCTGGCACTTCGCCGGAGGTCCGGCCACGCACGGTTCCCACTTCAAGCGCGAGCCCGGTTCCGTGGGTATGCGCACCTGGCCCGGCCGCATCCATGCCGGCAAGAAAATGGCAGGACGAATGGGAGGAGAGACCGTCACCGTCAAAAACCGCCCCGTCATCGTTTCGGACATCAAGGAGAAGCTCATGGCCATCAAAGGAGCCATCCCCGGCCCCAATGGTGCTTTGGTGTACGTCACCGTCCAGACTGGCCACACCGGCGTTAACCCGCTGAAGAAGCCAGTTGCCGCTCCCGCTAATAAGAAGAAATAACCATGAAAATCGATATTTTCTCCGCCACCGGCACCAAGAACGGCTCCATGGAGCTCCCCGAGTCGCTGTTCGGCGCTCCGGTCCGCCAGGGTCTCATGCACTTGGCCCTCGTGCGCCAGCTGAGCAACCGCCGCACGCCCGTCGCCCACGTCAAGCACCGCGGCGAGGTCATCGGTTCCACCAAGAAGGTCTCCCCCCAGAAAGGTACGGGTCGCGCTCGTCGCGGTCCCGCCCGCAGCCCGCTCTTGCGCGGCGGTGGAAAGGCCTTCGGACCGCGCAGCGAAGCCAACTTCAACAAGGACATGCCCCGCGAGATGCGCCGCGCCGCTCTGCTCTCCTGCCTCTCGTGGCAGGCTAAGAAGGGTGGAATCGTCGCTCTCGAGAGCTACCCCGATGACGTCAAAACCAAGAAGTTCGCCGCCTTGCTCAGCAAGATGCCGGTCGAAGCCGGCCGCAAGGTTCTGGTCGTGCTGCCCGCCCACCACCGCGGTGTCGAGCTGTCCGTCCGCAACATGCCGAAGGTGAAGGCTCTCCTCGCCCCCTACCTGAACCCCGAAGACATCCTGGGTTCCAAGCTCGTCGTCTTCCTCGTCGACGCCATCAAGGTGGCCGAGCAGACGTTCGGAGTACGCAAGGACCGCAAGGTCTCGGACCACACCGTCCCGGCCGCCGAGGCCGCCGAAGGTGAGGCCAAGCCGGCCAAGAAGGCCGCCAAGCCCAAAGCCGCCGCCAAGAAGCCCGCTGCAGCCAAGAAGGCCGCTCCGGCCAAGAAGAAAGCCGTTTCCTCCGACTCCAAATAATGGAACTCTCCAAAGTCATCCTCGGCCCCGTCGTCACGGAGAAGGCAGAGCGCCTGAAGGCCCAGAACACCTACACCATCCGCGTGTCGGGTCAGGCCACCAAGATCGACGTGAAGAACGCCCTCCGCAAGTACTACGACGTTGAAGTCGCTTCGGTCCGTGTACTGAACACCGTCCCCAAGACCCGCGTCATCGGTCCGGGAAAGGTCATGGAGAAGCGCCACCGCCAGAAGCACATGATCGTCCGCCTCGAGAAGAAGAGCAAACACCTTGATCTCGCTGCCTTCAAGTCTTCCTAAGCCCCCATGCCCGTTATCCAGCAGAAACCAACGACGCCAGGACGACGACAGATGTCGATCGCAGACTTCTCGATGCTCACCAAGAAGCGTCCGGAGAAGCGCCTGGTCACCGGCAAGAAGCGCACCAACGGACGCAACAACATGGGTCGCGTCACCGTCCGCCACCGTGGCGGAGGACACAAGCGCCTGCTGCGCACCGTGGACTTCCACCAGAACGACAAGCAGAACATCATGGGCCGCGTCGTCGCCCTTGAGTACGATCCCGGACGCTCCGCGTACATCGCCCTCATCCACTACGTGGACGGCGAGAAGCGCTACATCCTGGCTCCGGACGGCCTGAAGCCGGGTGACGAAGTCGTCTGCGCCGAGCGCACCAAAGTGAAGCCGGGCAACCGCATGCGCCTCGAGCACGTGCCGGTGGGCTACAAGATCTACAACGTCGAACTCCAGATCGGCAAGGGCGGACAGATCGTCCGTTCCGCAGGTGCCAGCGCCGTGCTCGTCGGTCTCGACGGCCCGCACGCCATCGTGCAGCTCCCCAGCGGAGAAATGCGCAAGGTCCGCACCGAGTGCTACGCCTCCATCGGAACCGTCAGCAACCCCGACCATCACCTCATCTCCATCGGCAAGGCCGGCCGCAACCGCTGGCTCGGCAAGAAGCCGGAGGTGCTCGGTAAGTCGATGAACGCCGTGGACCACCCGCACGGTGGTGGAGAAGGACACTCACCCATCGGTCTCAAGTTCCGCAAAACTCCTTGGGGCAAGCCTGCAATGGGCGTGAAGACCCGCAAAAAGCACCGTCACGGTGCCGACCTGATCATCCGACGCCGCGCCACGAAGAAGAAGCGCACCAGGTAGTAGGTAGTATTTCTTCCCCCTCAAGCATCGTGCTCACTCGCGCAAACCGTTCCTCCCGCATCTACCAGATCATCATCCCGCTCATCGCCATCGCCGTGGTTCTTACCACCACTGCCCTCTAATCCTAGCCACCCATGACCCGCTCACTCAAAAAAGGCCCCTACGTCGACCAGCGTCTCCTGCAGAAGGTGATGAAGATGATCGCGAAACAGGAAAAGAAGATCATCAAGACCTGGGCACGTGACAGCGACATCCCGCCGGACTTCGTGGGATTCACGTTCGCCGTCCACAACGGGAAAGAGTTCCTGCCCGTGTACATCACGGAGCAGATGGTGGGACACAAACTGGGTGAGTTCTCCTGGACCACGAAGTTCAAGGTCCACGGAGGCAAGATGACCAAAGCAGCCGATGCCGCCGGCGCCGCCAAGGGCGCAGCCGCCGCAGCCGCCGTACAAGCTCCCGCGAAGTAGTAATCCTCCTCTACGATCATGCAAGCTCACCTCCGCTCCACCCGGCTCGCTCCCAAGAAGGCCAACCTCATGGCCAAGATGGTCCGTGGGAAGTCCGTTCCGGACGCCATGGAACTGCTGCGCAACACCAGCAAGAAAAGCGCGCGTCTGTTCGAGGGCGTTCTGCGCTCGGCCATCGCCAACGCACAGCACAACTACAAGCAGGATCCCCAGACCATGGTCCTTAAGACCGTCATGGTCAACAAGGGTATGTACTACCGCCGCGGTACGCCGATGGCCCGCGGTCGCATCCGCCCCCTCCAGAAATTCCTGTGCCACATCACCATCGAGCTCGGTTACCCCGAGATGCCGGGTGTGAAGACCAAGGTGAAGGCCGACAAAACCGCTTCCAAAGCCACCAAGAATCCGGTACAAGATGCAGGCTCCGCGCCCAAGGCCGCCCCCAAGGCAGCTAAGCCGGCCGCCGCCAAGAAAACCACGAAACCCTCTGCTTCCTCTTCTTCCAAAGCCTCCTAACCATGGGACAGAAAGTTAACCCCAACGGCTTCCGTATCGGAATGACGCACATGTGGGATAGCACATGGTTCGCCACCAAGAACAAGTACCGCCAGAACTTCTTGGACGACAC
>DAORHV010000047.1:0-7403 GCA_035438175.1 Candidatus Peribacteria bacterium | reverse complement strand
GAATGCGTCCGCGTCGAAATGCATGCCGCGCGGTCCCATCAGACCGAAATTCTCCTCCTCGCCGAGCAACACGGCGAACTGGTCGTGCCACATGTCGGGCAGCGTGCGGAACATATGGTACGCCCGCAGCACTTTGGGGTGCGCACCGACGGGAGGCTGTTTCATCTTGAAGACGTTCACATGTTCGATGCCCAAATCGGCATGCAGCTTCTGGATCTGCTGTTGCGTGGTCGGCGTATCGGGGCCGTGAAACGTGAGGTGGACCATGGGGGCCACGCATTCTAAAGGCTGCCGTGCGTCACGCAAGGCTGAATGGCGGGTTTTCTGCTTCAGGCCCGGACCGGCTCGCGGTACGCGCCGTTTAAGAACCCGAGCTTTACCTGTTTGGCCAGCTCGGCTCCGCTCAGTGCGCGGGCCACGTGACTGCGGGTAGTGCAGACGGCGGCCAGCGGACCGAACACTTCCTCGAAATGACGGGTCTCGTGCTTGGCATGGCCGACCAAGTACACCCGCTGCTTGGGAGTCAGTTCGTTCGGAAAGACCAGGTCCATGCCTTTCAGGATTTCGGTGTACTCGTAGCCCAGGCCGATTTCGAACACGCCCAGCGCGCCCATGGAGCGCAATACGTCGCCTTCGTCCGTCAGCGCGTCGAATGCTTCCGGATAGCCGTTCACTTCGGTGAAATCGGGAGCCGGGCCGGCATCCAGCGTCAGGCCGCGCGCGGCAAATACGCCGCCCATTCCTTCGCGGAACCAGCGCCGCCATTCATGATGCGCGCGGCTGACGCGCACGTCGCCGTCCACGATGCCGAGCTCTTCGTTCCGGTTGCTTTCGGCCGCCGCCGCGATGCCGTCGAAGCCTTGTTTTTTGGCCTGCGCCGCCAGCCGCTCCAAAAACTGCACGAAGCGCGGGCCGGTTTCCAGGCGCGCGTCCATGTAGCGCTTCCATTTCGGAAGCGGTAGCGTTCCGGTGCTCGCTTCGCGCAGGAACGGATGTGCCGCGATCTCCTCGGCGGCTGCCACGAATGGACGCTGCTCCAACATAGGATAACGCTACTGGGTTTTGTTGGTTTGTCAAAAAAGTCGGATGTCAGCCCGCATGCAGGATGTGCCAGACCTCGGTGAGACCCCACACCGCCAGACCCACGAACGCCAGCGAGCCGAGGAAGGAAATCACCGGCTGTTTCACCAGACGGATGGTCGTCTCGGGCGACAGGAACAGGCACAGGTTCAGGAGCATGTGGCCCAGCAGCACGCCGACCGCGAAGCCGTACACGTGCACCACCGAGAACAGCGGCACGTAGCCGGCGAAGTCATCCAGTCCCAGGATGAACGGAATGGAAGCGGCGAACACCAGCAATCCGCCGAGGCCGTAGGATTTGGTGACGTTCAGCGTGGCGTGGGGGATCAGGCGCCCGAGCACCGGCGCGAACACGGCGTTGACGCGCGACAGTACGGCTTTGCACCAGACGACGGCCGTTTTGAACGCACCCGGGTACTTCTCGGCGTCCTCGCCCTGGGCATGCTCCAGTCCGTCTTCGGCCAGCTTGAGCAGCACCAGCGAGGCGATGAGGACCATGAGCGCCAGCAGCCACTGGATCTCGCGGAAGTAGTTCCACAAAATCAGGATGATGAACGTGCCGAGCGCGTTGCCGGCGGCGGTGCCCGTCTCGATGGCGATGCGGTTCTTCCAGCCCGGATGCGTACGCATCAGGTGGCCGATGAAAATGGCGAAGTCGATGGACGTTTTCAGGTAAATCGTCAGACCGATCAGCACGTCCGACCACAGGATCTTGGTCAGCATCGGCTCGCCGGGCGAGAAGCGGTTGAGCAGCACGACTTCGCCGTGCAGCAGCAGCCACAGTGCGCAGAACGATGCGACGGTCAACAGCAGCGGCACGACTTGTTCGAGCAGCCAGTTGTGGCGGACGGGGGACGCGGGGGCGGAGTGGTTCATGGTGGACGCAGAGTGTAGCACCATTGATGACGCGCGGCGTGCCGGACTCTTGCGGCACGCGAAAAGAATGCGCATCCGGCTTCGTATTACATGGGGCGCATCGGCTGCAGCATGCTGACGCGGTTTCCTTCCGTATCGAAGAACGAGGCGTGCCAGCCGATGCCGGGGATTTCCATTGGCTCGCTTTCCACCGTACCGCCGGCCTTCTTCACGATCTCGAGGTGCTTCTTCACGTCCTCTACCGCGATGACTACCGACGGGGCCTGCTTTTCATCGGTCCGGCCGTAGAATCCGCCGTTGATGTTGCCGGGGTTCTTCACCATGCCGGTTTTGGGGTCGGTTTCGCCGGTGTGTGCAACGACGTAGTCACCCATGTCGGGGCCGAGCTGGTTCAGCTTCCAGCCGAACGCCTTTGCGTAAAATTGCTTCATGCGCTCGCGGTCGCGGGCGGGCATTTCGAAGTGAACGACGGGGTTGGAGGGTGACATAGGACGCCAGTGTATACGGGCGGCGTATGACCTGGGAATTTTTCGTCCCGCTGCGCAACCCTTTTTCAGATTTTGCGGCTGTCGTAGGCCCAGTGCAGCACCGCCTGGCGCTGACGCCGGCGACAGGTCAGGTCGCCGCGCGCGCAGCCTTTCACGATCTGCGCGATGTGCCGACGGATGGCGTACCAGCGCTTGATCTGACGCTCGTCTTCCATGGGCATTCGGCGGCCGCGGTAGTAGCGGCAGTACCACTGGAACCAGCCGCGCGGATCGGCCGGGTGGATCCAGCCGTTCTTGCGCCACACCGACAGCGGCTGGCTGGCGTCGACGCCGAAGCAGTTCAGCTTGGGGTTTTTCTTTTCGGGCGACAGCTTGGCGTTCGTAAACCAGTCAGCGGGGAACTCCTTCGTGCAATCGGTCATGTACTTGCCGCCGAACACGCCCAGTTCCAGCATCTGCTTGGGGGTGAGTTCCGGCTGAAAGCGGGGATCGAAGTTCTTTCCCTCGGGCTCGGTGAGCTCGTAGGTGCAGCGCTGCATCAGGTCGTGCACATGGATGACCTTCTTGCGCATGAGGCTAGGCGGCCAGGGATTCGGCATATTTCTTGTAATTGTTCATGATCGATTGCCAGCCCTGCTTCTGCATTTCCACCGGGTTTTGCGTTTCAGCATCGAACGTTTCGACCACGCGCGTTTTGCCGCCCTTCTCCTCGAACGAGACTTCCACTTTGCGGCCGTCCTCCATGGCGTATTCGAGCAGCTTGCCCGGTGTCACCTTCGTGAGCTTGCAGTTGAAATCGAAGCCGAAGCTACCATCTTTAGCTTCCATGCGGGCCGAGTACTGGCCGCCAACCTTCAATTCGACCTTTGCCCACGGACACTGCCAATCGTCGGATGCGAAGTTCCATTTCGTGATGTGTTCGGGCGTCGTCCAAGCATCCCACGCTTTTGCGAGAGGGGTGTTCACGGTTGTCTCGACAGTGATGCGCGGTGCGGCCATAAGGAAGGGGGGGGCGTATTCCAGAATAGCAGACACATGAACCGCTTTTCACGCATGCGGGCGTCCCGCGGAGCTTGGACGCGGATTAGTTTTTGAAGAGCATCTTGTTGACCAACGAAGTCATGGGGTCGAAGTCCGGACCGTAGACCAGCGTTGCTCCGAGCGCGCCGACGATGCCCAGTCCCACGAAGCCGAGAACGGCCAGAATGGGCGCGATGGGAGTGCGCAGAACGATCTTGGCGATTGAAACAAGGTAGCGCAGCGGCGGAACCGCGGCCTGCGGGACCAGCTTGCGAACGGACGGATTCTGCTTCAGCCACAGCAGCACATAACTCGCCGCAAGCACGGCATACACCCAGGTCGTGACGGTGGCGAAGAGCGAGTGCATTTCCAGCACGTCGTGTGCTTGTGACCCGGCAGTCGCTCCGAAGAGTTCTTCT
This sequence comes from Candidatus Peribacteria bacterium, assembly GCA_035438175.1. Classification (GTDB taxonomy): domain Bacteria; phylum Patescibacteriota; class Gracilibacteria; order Peribacterales; family Peribacteraceae; genus DAORHV01. The sequence goes on along the minus strand of DAORHV010000047.1, from coordinate 3,520 downwards.
GCGATTTCACCGGTCTGGAGACTAGCGAACGCGCCGGCCGTTCCGGTGATGACGAGCACCGCGCGGACCTGCGTCCAGTACGGGGCTTTGGTAAAATGTTTGACGACTTCCAGGGCGCTGTAGAGACACAGCAACGCGATGGGGAAGTGGACGACGAGCGGGTGGATGTTCATGGCAAGATCGTACTCCCGTTCACCCGTTTTCGTTATGGTTTTTTGCAATAAGCGCCGAGCGTCGGCATGTCTGTCTTGCGATGGTGATATGTGGCTCTCGAACCCACCTGCAGAAAAAGGTGGAGCTGCTTATGGGAGGTTATTCGCAACCAGTTCATGTGAATGAGATGCAGAGTTTATCCTTGCACGATATCCGACAGGTATTGCAGGAAACAGGCGTTTTGCTCGGGACTTCCGATGGTGACGCGGAAGTACGGGGAAACACGCGGCTGGTCGCTCATCGAGCGTACGGCTATTCCGGAGTCCAAGAGCCGCGCACGCACACCTTCCGATTGGATAAGCGCCGGAGGCTTTACGAGGAGGAAATTGCCGTGTCCGTCCACGACTTCGCAGCCAAGCTTTCGCATTTCATCCTTCATAGTTTCGCGCTGAGCGATCAGCTCCCCAACCGCGGTTCGCATGGCTGCTGTCTGTTGCAGTAACTTCAATCCTCCCTGGTGTTGCAGATCCCCAGTTGGGTACAGAGGCGTATTGGCACGGAGCGCCTGAATATTTGAGACGCTGCTGATGGCATAGCCGAGTCGGAGCCCCGCTGCTCCATAGGCTTTGCTGAACGTGCGCAGGATGACGAGGATTTCCCTGTCATCCGTCAGCTCCACCGCGGAACTGATGTTTGGTTCCGCAAATTCGAAATAGGCTTCATCGACAAGCGTTTTGCCATTCGAAGAGCGGGCGATCCGGTCGATGGTTTCGGCGGTCTCCGGCAGTCCGGTCGGATTGTTCGGATTGCAGAGTATTTTGAGTGTTTCGTCGTGGCCCAACTGCCCAAACGCGATTGGATCCAATCGAAAGTCATTGTTCGTAGCCACGTCAGCGTACGGTGCTCGGTATTTCGCCGCCAAATGTCTGTATTGCCCGTAGGTAGGCGTGGGTGCCGCAACTCCGGAATTCCCGAATGCGGAAATTGCAGAATCCAGCAGCTGAGAAGATCCTGCGCCAAGGAGAATTTCATCTTCATGAACGCCGTGCTTTGCTGCTAGCGCCTGTAGAAGTTCGTCGCGGGCTTTTGTTTTATAGAGGTTCAAGGCGGCAGGTTCAACAGCTCCCCCAAGAAGGGTATATGGTGCTTCATTTGTATCCAAACGAATGTTCGCTTGAACAAGCTCCTGGGGCGGAATGTAGCCTTTCATAAATATATTTTCAGTTGTTATTTATCCTTTGTCAATTTTTATGCTTTCATGCCAAGAAAGCAGTGGAGGCTTCCGAGTGGTGGTATTTGGCTCTCGAACCCACCTTTGAAATAGGTGGAGCGGGTAGCGGGAATCGAACCCGCATCTGCGCCATGGCAAGGCGCCGTACTACCACTGTACGATACCCGCAGATTCAAAAGAGCCTGCCAATGCTACACAACGAGGCCCCGCGTTGCAAGGATGCCGCATGCGACTTCTTTTCGCAGTCTTGCCGTGCGCTTGCGGCTTCTTCAGCACCAAACACCCGCGGGAGCCGAAGCGCCCGCGGGTGAGGTTCCGGTCGTGAGTCAGGTCTGTTACGGATTGAGCTGTCCGCGGATCTCGCCGTTCGGATACGTGGCGGTGTGCACGTTGACGTACACGTTGCCGTCCAGGATCCAGTTGCGCTGTTCCGTGGTCAGGTTGGTCCACGTTCCGGTGGCATGGTTGCCGTTGAACGTGATGGGCACGATGACCGGACCGCTGACGCCGACGGCTCCCTGGTGGAAGTGGGCGCCGGTGATGGCTCCGGACATGTTCTTCACCGTGATGTCGTACTGCAGACCGTTGGCGCTGAGCCAGAAGCTGCCGCTGCCGGTGGCGGACGAGGCCGTGGCGGGAACTTCCTTGGCGCCGTTCAGCGTGGTCATGAAGGTAACTGCGCCGCCGGTGCCGGTCGTCGTGGCATACACGGTTGAGCCGGTGCCGTTGAACGACACACCCTGCATGGTGGTGATGCCCTGGACGGTCACGGTGTAGTTGCGCTGCGGGCGGAGCGACTCGCTGAGGACCAGTTCGACGGACTTGTTATCGCTGGTGAGGTAGGCGGCCTGGACGCCGATCGTGCGGGTGCCGTCCGAGACGGAGTAGCGCGAGACTTCTTCGGCACGGGCGCGATCGAGCGTGGTGTTGGTGGTCAAGCGGATACGGTTGCCCGACAACGCGACTACCGAGCTCACCTGGCCCGTCGGGGCGTTGAAGGTGAACGTGGAGTCGCCGGTGAAGAGCACGCCGGCGTCGCTGGACAGGTCGCGTGCATCCACGCGGTACTGACCGCCGTTCAGCAGAGTTCCCGCGAGCGTGAGCTCGACCGTGCGGTTATCGATCCTGGTCGCGGTCGCAACGATCACCGTTCCGGTGCCGCCGCCGACGCGGGTCACGGCATAGCGCCATGCGTCATCGACGCGGACGGTATCGAGGTCGGTATCGAAGGTCAGGCGGATTTTCTGGGCCGTCGGCGCGGTGGCACCCGTGAGCTTGCCGACGACGCCGGTGTAGATCACGTCTTTGGTGGCGTTGAACAGCGCGCCGTCCTTTGTCAGCAGGTTGCGGACGGACAGGATGTACGCGGTGGACAGGGCGAGGTCGGACCGGAGTTGCAGATCGACGGTGCGGTCATTGACCAACACGGCCGAACTGACGGCGACGATCACGCGGTCGGAGGCGCGGGCCAGGTTGTAGTGCGTGATGTTCTCGGCGCGCGTTTCATCCATGGCGTCGGAGAAGGTCACGCGGATCTTGCTGGCCGATAACGTTGTCACCGAGTTGATCTCGGCGGCCGACTGCCCGCAGTCCGTACCGTAGGACTGGTGGAGGTAGCCGCGGTGGAACATGGTGATCATCTCGGCTCGGTTCATGTACGAAGCCGGACGAACGAGGCCGGTGGACGAATCTCCCTGCAAGACGCAGTGGTCGGCGGCGGCCTGGATGTTGGCGTAGTACCACTCGTAGGCCGGGTTATCCATGAATGCCGGAGCGTCGTCGGTCGGCTCGAGCGCGAACAAACGCACCAGCAGCGTGGCAGCTTCGGCGCGGTTCACGCGGTCGCCGGGGCGGGCGGTGCACGGCGTCGTCTTCTTCACGTAGCAATCGTTATCGCCCTTGATCCAGCCGGCTTTTGCGGCCGTCTCGATGAACGGGAAATACCACGCGGCGGTGGACACGTCCGTGAAACTGCTGCGGGTCGGATGGACCATGGTCTCGCCGCGGAGGTTGACCATCAGTTTGGCCAGCTCGGCGCGTGTGGCGAGGTCGCCGGGACGCAGGCTGGCTTCGTTGCCATCCAGCGCACCCAACTCGACCAGCGCGTTTGCGGCGCCTTCGTAGTAGGCACCGGAA
>DAORHV010000046.1:0-7497 GCA_035438175.1 Candidatus Peribacteria bacterium | reverse complement strand
TTACTCCAGTTTGCAGTCAAGATCGCCGGCACTGATAGCCTGCGAACGCAGCTTCAAACCGAAATGGAGCAAATTGAGAAGAACATCGAATATGAAAAGAACAACACTCTGGCTATTGAGATACCCGGCACATTCGGTGGCGGGACTATCATCTTCAAACCAGATCATGTGACGTATAACGGTAGAACCATTCACTACAAGGACGCGTTGGTAATTTCTTACGGTCGGAAGAACACGTCCATTAATCTCATTCCGGTCTCCCAATCTTATAGCTTTGAGCTGCGCTCTCAGAACCAGACGATCGACATCTCGTTCGGGACTACGCTCTATATCGGCAACAAGAAGAAGGAGGATGCGTGGGGCCAATTGGCAAGTGTTGCGCAGCACGTCATCCAGCCGGCGCACCTTCACGCGTTCGGTGCGCGCGCTGAACGATTGCGGGAACGCGCGGGTATGCAGCGGCAGCATGGGCAGCAGCGACGAGCACGGCGTGAACGCGTTGCAATGCATGATGGTCATTTCGTTCGCGTCGCCGAGCGCACAGTCGAATACTTCGCAGTGCTTGAGCCTGGCGGCGTTTTTGCGGAGCAGCGGCTGGCAGGCGGCCAGCGGCTCGAAGCACAGCACGTGCGCATCCGGCAGCGCGTTGCCGGCTGCCATCGCGAATTCGCCGGTATGTGAACCGACATCAATGACCGTGCGCACCGGCGACGGCATGCGTGACAACACATCGGAAACGATGCGGCTGTCCCACGTGCCGGATACCGGAACGGTGGACGCTCCCAGCATGTTCGTCGCGGTTTGCCAGATCTTGGTGAATCCGCCGGCCATAGACGCCCATTCTACTCCTCCTCGCCGCCCGCGTTAACCTCCGAGCGTCTTCAGCGCTTCCGGAAGCTGGTACCAGCCGTTGGACCCGCTCAGATGGCCGCCGCCTTTCACGATGATCTTCTTGGTGCGGAAGACGGTATCCAGCCGCTGGAATTTATCGTTGGAAATGTACGGATCGGCGTCCGAATGGATGCTGTAGATGGTCGCCGCGCGGTCATTGATTTTCTCGTCATTGAACGGCGTGTTCACGAACTCGGCCACCGCCGGAATGCCCAGGTCCTCCATGAAGCCGGCCACCAGCACCAGGTTCCCCGTGTGGCTGCCTTCGGGCAGCGACTCCACGTAGCGCAGGATGGCGGCGCAGCCGAGACTGTGGCCGACGAAATGGCAATCCCGGTCGGGGGTGCCGACCATTTTGTGCAGCTCTTCGACCCAGCGGTAGAGCTTCGGGTGCGCCGGATTCGGCATGGCCGGCGTGCGCACCACGAATCCGCGCGACGACAGCTCGTTGTTCAGCCATGGCTGCCAGCCGGCGTTCGGCTCGGATTCCCAGCCGTGGATGATGAACACGCGCTTGGTCATGCCTTGTGCCGGAGCAGGAATTCGCGCGCCTCGGCCTTCTTGGTGATGCGCTTGGCGATCTGCTCGTCGTGCAGCGATTTCAGGATGCGGCCGACTTCCTCGCCGGGGCCGATGCCGAGCAGCTCCATGATTTCTCCGCCGGACAGCAGCGGTTTTTTCGGACGCGGATGACTGTCGAGGAACGCGTTGTAATCGTCGATGATCCTGTCGTACATTTCGAAATCCGACGGCTCGGTGCCGGCGATGTCCAGCCAGAACAACTGCAGGAGTTCCGAGAACCACGGGTGGTGGTACCAATGCGCTTTGCGTTCTTCGCCGATGGTGAAGAACGTCGCCATCATCATGTGGTGCGCGATCAGCCAGCAGATTTTCTCACTGCGTTTGGACGGCATCTGCATGCGCGAAAGAACCGCCCTGGTGACGTCGGCGGACACCTGCGCGTGGTGATCGAACCGGATGCGCTCCTTCACGCTGAACGTCAGGACTTTGCCGCAATCATGAAAGACGGCCGCGACGCGGATGTCCAAGCCGTGGTCGTCGGTGAAGCTGCCCGCCAGCCGGCGCGTATGGTTCCACACGTCGCCCTCGGCATGATATTCCTTCGGTTGCGCCACGCCTTTGCAGGCATACAGCTCGGGAATGGTGTATTTCAGGATGCCGGTTTCCCACAAGTCTTCCAGTGCGCGGTCCACGTTCGGCCCCAACAGCATCTTTTCGAACTCAGCCAGCTGGCGGCTGCCCGAAAGTGAACCGGCAAGCGCGGCATTTTCCTGGAGTGCACGGTAGGTATCCGGGTGGTACTGGCCGCTGAGCAACGCGCGGAAGCGCACCGCGCGCAACATGCGCAGCGCGTCGTGACGCATACGCTCGCCCGGGTCGCCGATGAAGCGCACCAGCCGTTCTTTGGCATCGCGTTCGCCGCCGTGCGGGTCGAACAGTTCCTGTGACACCGGCTGCCAGTACACCGCGTTCATGGTCAGGTCGCGGCGGACGGAATCCCGCTCGCGGGTGGCGAAACGCACAGATTCGGGGTGGCGGCCGTCGGAGACGGCGTCTTCTTCGCGGAACGTGGTGATTTCGAAGCGCACGCCCTTATGGCTTACCACCACCGCGCCGAGTGCGGCGGCCGAGTCGTCGGATTTCGGAAACAGTGCCGAGACTTCCCCCGGTTTGGCCGATGTGGCGATATCGATGTCCTTCGGAATCTTCCCCAGGAGCATGTCACGCACGCCGCCACCCACCCACCACGCTTCGTGCCCGGCATCGGTGAGGATGCTCACGACGTCGTAGCCCGCACCGCCCTCTTTGGAATCCATTGTGCGGTCGATGATGTCGGCGGCGAGTGGCACGTCCCAATACTAGCATCTACAATGCAGGCCATGCTGCACTTTGCCGTCGCCGGAGTCCCGCTGACCACGCCCAAGCCGGGTGGAACGGTCGAAGGCCTGAAGTTCGCCAGCAAGAAGCTCGGCATCACCGCCATGGAAATGGAATGGGTGCAGCGCGTGCCGGTGAACCCGGAGCGCATGGCGCTCATCCGGGCGACAGCCGAGGAGCTTGGCATGTACCTGACGGTGCACGCGCCGTACTTCATCAACCTGAATACCCAGGAGCCCGAGAAAATGGCCGCCAGCAAGCGCCGCATTTTAGACGCGCTGGCCATGGCCCAGCTGGCCGGCGCCAAGTCGGTATGCGTGCACGCCGCGTTCTACGGCGGAGGAGCGCCTGAAGTCGCCCACGACAACGTTCGTAAGGCGACCGGCGAGATCATGAAGCAGAAGAAGCGTTTTTTTCCCGACGTGAACCTGGGGTACGAAACCATGGGCAAACAGTCGCAATGGGGCACGCTGGAACAAGTGCTGCAGGTCAGCAAGGAGTTCGGCATTTACCCGGTCATCGATCCGGCCCATTTGCACGCGCGCTACAACGGACTCATCAACTCCACCAAAGAGTGGAACGAGATGTTCGACCTCTACCAGACCTACCTCGGCAAAGCCGCGCTGAAGCACGTGCACATGCACTTCTCGGGCATCGCCTACGGGCCGAAGGGTGAAAAGCACCACCTGCCGCTGCAGGAAAGCGACGCCAAGTGGACCGACTTCCTGGCCGTGCTCAAGAAGCGCAAAATCGAGGGAACGGTGGTGTGCGAATCCCCGCTGCTGGAAAAAGACACTTTGCTGATGCAGAAAACCTACGCGAAGTTGCGTTGAACGCTATTCGCAGTTCGTGACCGCGTCGTCGCGGTTGTCGCCCGCATTGTCGCGGTCCCACGTCGCGGCGCCGACCACGGCTTCCGCTGTGCGTTCGGCCGGGCAATCTTCCCATTCGGACAACATTGCCGGCAGCATGATCTGCTGCGTTTCGCCCGATGCGAGTCCGTCGATGGCGCAGACGGCCATATCACCGATGCCCAAACGCGAGCAGCGTGAATCCAGGCGATCGAACAGGAACCACGTGCTGCGCGGGGGCTGGACGATTATCTGCAGATCGCGCGCGGCGTCGGGACCGTTGTTGCGCAGCGTGACCGTATACGCGTATTCGGAGTTCTTTTGTACCGTATCGCGGTCGGCGTCCAGCATCAACGACAGGTCCGAAACCGCCCCGCAGTCCACGGTTACATCCGCCTGCGCGGAGTCGTTGCCGTTCTTCGGATCCTCGGTCTGACCCACCGTGGGGACCAGCGAGACTTTGGTGGACGCAATCTTTCCGCAATCCGCTTCATCGTCCTTGAATGCGCCGATGAACGAGACCGTGGCCGACTGGCCGGCATCGAGTCCGCCCGGAACCGTGCAGCTCTCGCCGTTGCAGCCCGGCGTAATCTCGCCGGAATACAAATGGAAGTCCTGCGCGTCATCCCCGAGTTTCTCGATGCGCAGCACGGCCTGTTGCTCCATGGAGTCGGGTCCGTTGTTGGTAAGAGTGACGGTGTACAGCATGAGCCTGCCGTTCGGGGACGTTCCGGCCGCATCTGCCTTCACGGCCACCGAGACGTCCGCAAGTGCTCCGCAACGGACGCCGATGGATGTTCCGGCGGTATTGTTGTCGTTTTTCATATCTGCCGGCTGGGTGCCCGAGGCCGTCACCCAGGCGTTCAGCGCGGAGCCGCATTCGGCCGTGCCGTCGACCGTCGCCGAAATCGCGTAGTCTTTGCGGTCTCCTTTGCCCAGCTTGGGCGTCCTGCAACCGACGGAAAGTCCGTCGGAAGAAGCGGTGCACCGCGGATCCTGCTGGCGTCCTGCGCGCAGACCCTTGGCAAGTTTCACGGTCAGAGCCGATTGCTCGGCCTGTTCGGGGCCGTCATTACCCACCGATGCGAAGAAGGACACCGTCGTACCGGGACGTGCAAGGTCGGTGGATACCTGCGCACCGGCCCACAAGTCGGCGGCCGGCGGCGGCAGCGGTTTGAGCAAGACGGCATCCGCGTACAAGCGGTCTTTGCCCGGTGAAGACAACTCGATTTGCGCCGAGGACTGCACGTTGAACACGCCGAGCGATTGCCATGCCAGTCCGGAGAACATGTTCGAACCGTCGGGCGCGGCCTGCGGTCCTTGCGATTGGTTCACGTTTACGGTCTTGGACTGGGCGGCTCGTACCGAGAACCGCGCGTCGGCGGACGCGCCGGGGCCGGGCGTCCAGGTCACCCATACTTCGTATTTTCCGGACTGCAGGCCGGAGAACGACCATGTCGCTTTGGCGTTCTTTCCCGAAGCGGCGCGCTGGCGCTGCGCGTAGCCGTTGCTCACTGAATCCCATTTGCCGCTTTCGGTGTAGCGCGGCGTGGAAGACGCGTCATCGGCCAGCAGCGAATCCGTCTGGCCGGGCAGCAGGTCCGCTTTGAACGAACCGCGCGAAAGTGCGGCCGACACAATGAGTACGGCGACTCCCAGCACGATGCCACCAGTCTTCTTCCGCGAACCTGAAGCGTGCATGATTGGTGTGTGTATAAGGGAAGTATAGCGTAATTGCCAAAATTAATAAAGTATTGTATAGTATACACAACACGAACAACAGTTTCCGTCCGGATTCGCTGGCGGCTTTCCCGACTCTCCCGCGAATTGGCATCAGAAACTGATACACTCATCCGTAATTCATTTCATTCCCTTCTTCGTATGAACCTCGCGATTAACGGCTTCGGCCGCATCGGACGCCAGGCGCTTCGCATCGTGCTCGAAAAGCACCCGGATATGAAGGTTGTGCTCATTAACGACCTGACCGACGGCCCCACGCTGGCCCACTTGTTCGAGTTCGACTCCACCTACGGCCGTTTCCGCGGAAACGCCAGCCATACGAAGGACAAGCTGAAAATCGAAGGCTACGGCGAAATCCTGCTCACGGCCCAGAAAGACCCGTCTCTGCTGCCGCACAAAGACATGAAGGTGGACGTGGTGCTGGAGTGCACCGGCTTCTTCACCGGACGCGAGGCCGCCGCCTCACACCTGAAGGCCGGCGCCAAGAAGGTCATCATCTCCGCCCCGTGCAAGGACAAGGCCGACGGCACGTTCTGCATCGGCGTGAACCACGAGACCTACGATCCCAAGACCATGCACGTCATCTCCAACGCGTCGTGCACGACCAACTGTCTGGCCCCGATGGCGAAGGTGCTCAACGAGTCGTTCGGCATCGAGTACGGTCTCATGAACACCATTCATAGCTACACCAACGACCAGAACCTGCTCGACTTGCCGCACAAGGATCTGCGCCGCGCCCGCGCCGCCGCCATCAACATCGTTCCGAGCTCGACCGGCGCCGCCAAGGCAATCGGCCTCGTCATTCCGGAGTTGAACGGCAAGCTCAACGGCATTTCGCTCCGTGTCCCGACGCCGACCGGCAGCATCACCGACCTGACGGTCATGGTGAAGAAGACCGCCACGGTCGAGTCCGTGAACGCCGCTTTCAAGGCCGCCGCCGAAGGCAAGATGAAAGGCATCCTCGGTTACGAGGAGCGCCCGCTGGTCCAGAAGGATTATGTCGGCGATCCGCGCAGTTCCATCATCGACGCTCCGCTGACCATGGTGGCCGGCGAGGGTAAAATGGTGAAGGCTTTCTCGTGGTACGACAACGAGTGGGGTTATGCCAACCGCCTCGTCGAGTTGTGCGAGTACGTCGCCGAGCGCCTGTAATCCGCTTCCTCCTCTCCCCTTCCGATCATGCCAAACGATAACCCGCTCTACCTCGTCCGCGAGGAAATCCTCCTCTTCGAAAAACTTCCCGAAGCCTTGAAAAGCAACTGGAAGCCGGTCATCGAGACCATCGACGCGTATGAAAGCGAGGCCGAGATCACGCGCCGCATGAAGGATTCCCGCTTCGAACTTCCGGGACTGGAGGCCTTCATCAAAAGCGGCGGCAAGGACGGACCGCAGTTCGATTTCTCCAAGGTCTCCGAGCCGGCCTGGGCCGAGTATTTCTATACCATCGGCGCGAGCGGCACGTCGGCGCTCATCCAGCTTTCGCTGCAGTCGCCTGGTCTCACGGACGAGCAGATGGATTCCATCGCCGCCATGTCGGCGATCCGTCACGTGATCCTGGAAGAGAACAATGCCGCCAAGTCCAAAAAGCGTTAATTCCTCCCCGTACAATCCCATGTCCACCGCAGCCTCCATCGAATACGCCCCTGAAGCCGGCCGTGAAAGCCTGACCGCACGCATCCTGAAAGCTCCAGGCCGCGCGCTCGGACGCTTTGCCAGCGGCATCGCGCGTCACCCCATCCAGTCCGCCCTCAGCCTGCTCGGCATCGGTGCCACGCTGGCCGGAGCGCACCACCTCGGTCTCACCCAGCAGCTCGCCAACCTCGCTCCCGCCGGTGGTTTTCGCAATGCTTTGAACTGGCCGGGCGCGAAGTCACACCGCCTAGCGACCTTGGGTGCCGAGCGCATCGGTGAACAACTGCCGGGCGTCGTGACAACGCCGGCCCGCGCGTTCCTGAGCGCCACCAACGGCATGTTCGCGCCGCGTCCGTAGTCCGGGTCAGGCAATCATCACTTCACATTCCCCTTCGAACGCTCCTGCTTCAGCATCGTCTGCATCCGATGGAGCCAAGGTAAGCGCACCACCCTTTCGTTTGCGTGGAACGACACTGTGAGCCAC